>JBAVPI010000760.1:0-4757 GCA_049692915.1 Pyrinomonadaceae bacterium | reverse complement strand
CGTCGCGCTCGACTTCGCGCCACACGCTTTCCGTCAGTGCGTCGCCGAAGTTATAAGCGCACACGCTCAAGTCCAATTTGTAGAGACTATTGATCTCACCCTCCGCCGCGCGCAAAGGCGAGAGAAGACTTGAGCCGACGTAGAGTGCGACGATCTTCATAATTCAAGCGCGTGACGGCATAATTCAAGCCCGTGGCGGTGCGTCGTCCTTATCAAGCGATTCCTTCAAGATAATCTTCCAGCCCCGAAAAAATGTCGCGCAAGCGTTCGAGCATGTCTGCTTCTACTTTCCAGAAGCCGCGTCCCTGAGCTTCGAGCAGGCGGGCGACGAGCGAGCGTGCGGAGTGCGGATTGAGTTCGCGCAGGCGTTCGAGCATACCCGTATCGAGGACGAAAGTTTCGGCCACCTCGCGATAGACCCAATCGTCAACGGCGTCGGCGGTCGCGCTCCACCCGAACGTGTTGGTGACGTGGCTCTCGATCTCGGCCACGCCGCGAAAGCCATGCTTGAGCATTCCCTCGTACCACTTCGGATTGAGTGTCTTGGCGCGCGTCTCAAGCCGCACCGTCTCGGCGAGCGAACGCACTTTCACGTCCCGCGAAAGCGAGTCGGAGAGATACACGGAGGGACGCGCCTGCGCGTGACGCTCGACCGCCTTCGAGACACCGCCGAGGTATTCAAAATAATGGTCAACGTCCGTGATGCCGATCTCGAAAGAATCTATGTTCTGGTACGTCGCCTCGACGCGCGACAGCGCACGACCCATCGCGCCGCGGTCTTCCCTTCCTTCGAGCGCGCGGCCTTCACCGTCGCGACCGTAGGCGAAACACTTGCGCGTCACGAAGAGATCGCCGAGCGCGTCGGCGCTTTCCCACTGCGAGTCCATCACCATGAAATTGACGTTTGTGCCGTAGTTGCCCGGCGCGTTCGAGAAGACGCGCAATGCCGCCGTATCAAACGAGCAATCGTCTGCGCTCATCTGCTCGATGACGTTGCGTCGCACGTAGTTTAAATCCGGCGGCTCATCGAGCGAGGCCACGCGGCGGACGGCCTTGTCGAGCAAAAACATCGTCGCGCCGAAGAGATCGCGGAAAATACCTGAGACGGTCAGCACCACATCTATGCGCGGGCGTCCGAGTTCGGCGAGCGGAACAATCTCCACATCCGTGACGCGGTTCATCGCGTCGCGCACGGGACGCACGCCGAGCAGTTGAAGCGCCTGCGCCACCCCCTCGCCCTGCGTCTTGATATTGTCCAGCCCCCACAGCACGAGAGCCATCGCGCGCGGAAAGCGCCCCTGCTCCGCGTGATGCCTTTCGAGAAGGAGTTGGACGACTCGACCGGCCCGTCCATAGGCTGTGGTCGAAGGGACGGCGTAAGGATTGACGGCGTGCGTGTTCCTGCCGGTCGGCAGGATGAGAGGGTTCTGCACGATGTCTGCGCCGGGGCCGGGTTCGATGTATTCGCCGCGCAAGGCCCGCACGAAGCTGTCGAGTTCGACGTTCGATTTCAGTTGCGAGACGATCTTTGAGAGCAGCTCGAAAAGTTTTTTTGAATCTTGCGCCGGAACATGTGCGCTCGCCTCCAACCATTCGACGGCGCGTTCATCTCCGTCTCTCAGGAATCGAGAGATGGCTTCACGCGTGATGTTTTCGATTCGCTCGCGGTCGCGGCAGGCATCTTCTGTTTTCGACTCAAGCAATGCTGAGTATGCGTGCAGTCCCAAGCCGTTCGCGATCAAATCGGGAAGCGCACGCGTGCCAAGTTCAGGCCGGTCGAAAGACGCCACCATGCGCAACAGGTCTGCGCACTCGGCTTCGTCGGAGCTACGCCCGAAGACGTGCAGGCCCGTGGGAATCAGTCGCCGTTCGACTTCGACGACACGCTCGAACAACTCAAGCACGCGGCGGTCTCTATCTTCGCGCGATTGATCTGGCGTCGAGTTTTTCGACATCACAATTCCTCGAATGCTTCCGAGAAGTCAGACCCCGCGTGCGTGGGGAGATGGACATAACGCCCGCCGAGCGCGCCCGCGAGGTGTCGGCCCTCCCCGTTCGACAGGTAGCGTTGCTGTGTGTCCACGACGACAGCGGACACACGCGCTTCGACGAGGGCGACGCCCAACCGCTCGATCTCGGACTCCAAGAGTAGCCTTCGAGTCGCGCGGGCGGATGACGTTGTTTCGTCGAGCGCAACATTGGCGCGCCCGTCAGTGAAAAGCACGAGCACGATTTGTCGCGCGGCGACGGCCTTCGCGCTCCTCGCCACTTCAAGCGAGCGGGCCAATGCGGCGGCCAGCGGCGTCGGGCCGCCGACGGGCATCGCGTCGAGAATGGTTTTGGCTCGCGCGGGAGCGTTGCTCGGCGGAAGCAGCAGTTCCGCGTCGCGTCCACGGAAACTGATGAGCGCCACGCGGTCACGGTTCAAGTAAGACCGGCGCAGGATGTGCGCGAGTGCACCCTTCGCCTGATTGATGCGGTTGACGGCCATGCTGCCCGAAGCGTCAACGGCGAGAATGAAGAGCGTGCCTGCCTTTTGTCGAAATAGCTTGTAGCGAAGATCGTCGGCGACAACGGTTTGCGACCCGCCCGACTTTGTAGAGACGCTTCGACGACGCAAGCCTCCAATCGCCGCCGCGCGCAGAGTAGCGTCAACGGCGATTACGCCGCTCTCAGTCTTAGAGACGGTCGAGCGCGCATAACGTCCACGCCGCCCGTATGTCGCACGTCGCGCATGCTCGCCCCGCGCCGAAACGGGCGTTCTCTTTGTGCTCTTAATTTTTTCGTTTAGCTTGAGCGCCCCGTCGGGGAAGCTCGCTTCGGTGGGCGAAATTGTGCGCTCGTCTTTCGTGCTCTGTGGAGATTGTCCAAGCTCATTTTGCGGAGACTGACGGGAATCATTTTTTTGCCCGGACTCGGCCCCTCCGCCTGTGGGTTGGCGCGTGCCGTCGGAACCGTTTCCGTGGGGGGTGTCGCCTTTGTCGCGTTCACTTCTTGCGGAAGCAGCGTCGTCCTTATCGCCCTTCGGAGCATCGCCGAACATCTCACTGACCGTCTCGTCAATGCGCGTCGCGCTCGTTGTTTGCGACAGAGGGTCGCGCCTCAAACGGTGGCGCAGAGAAAGCGCCGCCACGCGCCGCACATCGTCTGCGGTGGCGCGATGTCTCTGTTCGTAGGCCGCGAGGGCGCGCGCCGCACGCGTGATCGTAATCTCCCCGCGATGGCCGTCGGCTTTGAGTCGCACGCAGAGGTCGGCGATTTCACGCAGGAGTGACTTGGGCACTTCGACGTTCACAAAATCGCGTTGCGCACGGCGAAGGCGTCGCCTAAGTTTTGCCTGCGCCTTTTCGTGCGCCGCCACGAACGATTGAGGGTCACGCTCGAAAGCTTCGCGGCGCTCGATAATTTCGACGCGCTCGTCCAAATCGAGAACCGTCTGCGCTTCAGTGTAAAGGCCGAAGCGGTCGAGCAGTTGAGGGCGCAGATCACCCTCTTCGGGATTGCCTGAGCCGACGAGGACAAAGCGCGCCGGGTGCTCCACGGAGACGCCCTCGCGCTCGACCACGTTGCGACCCGTCACGGACGCGTCGAGCAGCACGTCAACGAGATGGTCTTCAAGCAGATTAACTTCGTCAATATAAAGGAAGCCGCGGTTGGCGCGGGCGAGCAGTCCCGGTTCAAAAGACTTGATGCCGTCCTTCAGCGCGCGCTCGATGTCAATCGTGCCGCAGACGCGGTCTTCGGTCGCGCCGAGCGGAAGATCAACGACGGGCACGGGCCTTTTTCGTTGCGCGAATTTGTCGTGTGAAGTGAAGCGTGCGAGGCATTCATCGCACAAGTCGCGCTCGCCCTCAGGGTCGCAGTTAAAGAGACAGTTGCTGACGACATTGAGCGGCGGCAAGAGGTCTGCGAGCGCACGCACGGCGGTTGATTTACCCGTCCCGCGATGGCCCATGATGAGCACGCCGCCGATGGTCGGCGCAATCGCGTTGAGCAGCAGTGCGAGTTTCATCTCGTCCTGCCCCACGAGCGCCGTGAACGGATAGACGAAGCGCGCGGGCGCGCGGCGCAGCTTAACTGATTTTCCTACCGGGCGTGTTGTCATGCGTGTCGAAAGTACGTGGGCGCAAACTTTGGAAGCTTCGACGTTGCCCGCCGGTGAACATCAAGAGCGACTGAACGTGCATCGTCCTCAAGGCTCGATAGACATTCGCAGAATGTTCGCCAGAGGTTGTCGAATAACTTTTCCATCGAGCAACAGGATGACGACTCCATTATTCTCGACGGTCACGCGGCGCACAGTGTTCATGTCGCGCTGGATGATGTCGCCGCCCTTCGTGATGATAATCAGGCGTTGACCGGCCGCAGGCAACTGCGGCGCAACGATTGGCGTGTCGGTTGTCGCGGCGGAATCGCTCCGCTTCGTCGCCGTCGAACTTTTACCGGGCTGGCGCGAGTTGCGCGCGGCGCGTGGCGTTTTCGACGTGCGTGCGCCGACGGGCTTCGACGTGTTCGCGGGCGTCGTTTCTGCGGCCCGCTCCGAGTTGTCAGCCGGACTGTTTTCCCTGCCGGAAACTTCCGGCGTTGAAGACTCTGCGGGGGTGCGCCGTGCGGTTCGATTCTTAGACGTTGCGCCCCTCGCGCCCCTACTTGCGCCCGTCCGCGCGGACTCTTTTTTATCAGCCGCGCGCGCTTTCGCGGTCGTGGCCTTCGACCCGGCTTCGACTCCTTCGGGTGACGTATCCGCACCTGTGTCC
>JBAVPI010000759.1:0-4581 GCA_049692915.1 Pyrinomonadaceae bacterium | reverse complement strand
GCTGGAGGTTGAGCGCCTTCAGGATACGCACGGCCTCCATCGCGACGGCGACGCCCGCGCCGTTGTCGGTCGCGCCCGTCCCCGAATGCCAAGAGTCCATGTGGCCGCCGAGCATCACCACTTCGTCCTTCAAGTCCGTGCCGGGAATCTCCGCCACGGTGTTGTAATTCATCAAATCGGCGTCCTGAAATTTCACTTCAAGATTGACACTCATGCGGACGCGTTCGCCCTGCGCGAGCATGCGGACGATGCGGTTGTAGTCTTCGACCGCGACGACGACCTGCGGGGCAATCTGCGGGGCGTTCGTGTCCCACGCGTTGATGCGCTTCGGCGCGCCGGGCGCGTTCTGGTCTTCGACGTATGCTTGCGGAATGGTCGCGGACTGCACGAAGATCGTGCCGCCGTCGCCCGCGCGGCTCGGATCAACGAGAAGCGCCGCGCCCTCTGTGTTGAAGAATGCATACTTCTTCGACACGAGTCGTGCCGCCGCTCGCTGTTCGGGCGTCAGTTGACGACGTTGCGGCGGAGCGGCTTTAGGGTCGAGCGCGTCGGCGAGTTTGAGCAAGTCCTTCTCGTCGAGGCGATGGCCGGGCGCGTCGAAGTGTGCCTTGATGTCTGTCGGCGCAGTCGTGAGGACAATCGCGCCCTTCAACTTGCCGTGATATTTCTCCAGATCAGCCTCGGTCTTGGCGTCAACGTAAACGACATCGGCGACGAGCGTGCCTTTCGTGCCGGGCGACCAAGCCTTCGGGTAAGCGATGAGCGGAATGGCCTGCGGCTCGACGACCTGCGCCGAGAAAGTTTTGAGCGCCCAGCCGCGACCGAACGGCCCCCACGCTTCGAGATGCGAGTTCCGAAGTCCCCATGCCGTCAATTTATCGCGCGTCCATTCGTTGGCGCGCTTCATGTTGGGCGACCCCGTCAGGCGCGGCCCGATGGCGTCGGTCAGATATTCGAGCGTCCCCATCACTTGCGAGCGGTTCAGCCCCTCGTCCTTGATGCGCTCAATCGGGTCGTTGGAGTCCTTCGCCGGAGTCTGCACAGGCGTGGGCAGCGGCTTGGCCGTTTGTTGCGCGAGCGCGCCCGCCGGAGACAGTAGTAGGCAGACGAACAGTGCGAGTGCCGTGCGGCATCGAAGCATATGATTTCTCCTTGTGGGATTCTTGCGAATTGAATGACTTATATAGCAGGCTCCGCCGTCACACGCCAAGCCTTGAGAGCGAGCCGCCGGGACGTTGCGCCCCTTCCGGGAGACCCGTTGCACTCTATACGACGGGCGTTGCCGGTTGCTATAATCCGCGCATGAAGAAAGACATCAAGAGCGAACACGAAGAGAGTGCCGGAAAGAAAAAGGCCCCTCCGTCCGGGGAGAAAAAATCATCCGCAGACGAAGAGGCCGGAGGTTTAGAGTCCGTCGCTGATGAAGACATCATCCGACCTTACGAAGGGCCGAAAATCGGCGAGGCGTCCGGTAATCTTCAACAGCGCGAAGAGTGGTTTCAGCGACGTACGGGCAACCGCAAATGATGTCTTCCCGTCCCGCTCACTTGAGACGTATGCGCCAGATGCTGCGCCCGTAAGTGGCCGCGCTGAGAGTACCGTCCTTGACGTGATAGACCATGTCTATGACCATCGCGTTCGGTAAATTCTTCGTCAGGTTCGTCCACGTTCCGTCCAGACTGTGGAAGATGTAAACCCCCGCGTCGTTGCCCACGTAAACGTTGTCCGGCTCGTCGGGTCGGATCAAAGCGACATGATGCGGCACGTCCGGCAGTTGTCCACGATCAACGTCCTCCCACGTCGTCCCGCCGTCCCTCGAACGAAAGACATGCGAGTGGCCGAAGTTTGCGACCGTCACGTACAGCAGGTTGGCGTCCTTCGGGTGTGTGACGAGCCGCGTAATCGTGTGGCCCGGCAGCGTCGCCCCTGAGAGGTTCGGACTCCACGCGTCGCCGCCGTTGAGACTGCGGAAGAAGCCGCCGTTCTCCGTGCCGACGTAGATGCGTTGCGGATTGGCCGCGGCAACCTCGATGGCCGAGATGGAGCTTCCGTCCAGAGGCGGCGAGACGGCAGTCCAGTTAGTGCCGTCATTTTTCGTCCTCCACACGCGGAACGAACCCGTGAAAACCGTGTTCGAGTTCGACGGATCCATCGTGATGAAGGCCATCCAGACGCTCGCCTTCTCGGACTTCGTGGCGGGCGGCGAAACGTCCGCGCTCGTGCCCCCGCGAAAACGGAAGATGTTCAGGTTGTAGTAAGACGCATAGACGTGTCCTGCGTTCTTCGGGTCGAAGACGAGCCACCCGCCGTCGCCGCCGAGCAACTCAAAGAAACTGCTGCTCGCCCCGTCGATGGTGATCACGGTTCCGTTGTCCTGCGCGCCGCCGCCGAAGACAAGGCCGTTCGTTTGCGCGATGTCCATGTCGTAAAACATCGTGACGGAGAGGCCGTTGCTGCGATTGCTCCACGTGCGCCCGCCGTCGTCGCTCACGTCCATCCCGCCGTCGTTGCCGTCGTAAACGCGGCCCGGCACGGCGGCGGGCATCAACAGCGCGTGGTGGTCTGCGTGCGCGTATTGCGGCGTGCCCCGGTTATCGTCCCAATGAGTCGTGCGTTGCCACGTCTTGCCCCCGTTCTTCGTCAGGTGCAGGTCAACCCCGCCGCAGATCACGTGGTCGGGATTCGTCGGGTGGACGACAATCGAGTTGCCGTAGGAGATTTGCCCCTCTTCGGCGAAGTGGTTTCCGCCGACGCTCTTCCAAGTGTTGCCGCCGTTATCCGTGCGAAAGACGCCGAGCAGCAGATCGTTGTTGCCGGTCGCTTCGTCTTTGGCGAAGGCGTAGAGCACGTCCGGCTTCGATGGACTGACGGCGAGCCTCGTTCGCCCGAAGCGCGCAGATTCCGGCAGCCCCGTGGTCAGGTGCGTCCAGTTTATTCCGCCGTCGGTCGAGCGCCAGATGCCGTTGCGCGCGCCCTGCTCGGTGAAGGTCGCGTAGATCGTTCCGCGCGTCGTCGGGTGAAAGACGATGGAATGGCACCAGTGATTTTTCGCCGAGATGAAGGTCTGGCGCGTCCACGTCACACCGCTGTCGGGCGAGACGTACATGCCGCCGAAATCATTGCCCGTCTGACTCACTTCGGCATAGCCGACGCCGCCGACCAGCACGTGCGTCGAATCGAACGGGTCAATCGCGATCACGCCGATGTGACGCGGCAGCCCCGTCCTCTCCGTCGAAGCGATCAACTGCCAGTGCTGGCCTGCGTCGAGGCTCTTGTAGAGTCCGACGCCGGGATAAGAGTCGAGCGAGAGATTGGCCTCGCCTGTCCCGCAATAGATGGTGTCAGGGTTGCGCGGGTCAATCGTCAGCGCCCCGATGTTGAGGATGTCCTGATCGTTCCAGATGGAGCGCCACGTCTGTCCCGCGTCGCCGCTCTGCCAGACGCCGCCGCCCGCCGCGCCTGCCCAGATGCGTTCGGGGTGCGTCGGGTGACAGGCGAGACACGTGATCCTGCCGCCGATGTTGGTCGGCCCGGCGTTCTCCCATTGCGTCGTGACAAGCGCGGGCGCGGCGAGCGACTTCTCTGCACGCGTGCGCTCCTGCACGAGTCTGCGCACGGGGGCTTCGCGTACAGGCCATGTGGTGCGCGATTGAAACCATGCGCTCCGCGCCTTGTGATGTGAGAGCCTCGCTTCGGGCACGCCCGGCACTCTCCGCTTGCGCGGGCCTGCGGTCAACAGATCGTCGCTGCCCGCCGGTGCTTCCACCGACGACGATTCTTTGACTTCCACCTGCGCGTCCGTCACGCGCGGCGCACGCTTGATCGGCGGGCGCACGCCTCCCTTCTTTGTGGCTGTTTTAGTAGCTGCTTTTTTGCTTTTCCGTGATGGCATAAGACCTCCTGACCATCCCGGCAACCAATACGTTCCGGCAACCCGCGACAAATCGCGTCGAGACCGAATGGAAGACTCAAAGTGTCGCGATGAGAACAGTGCGTTCGGGGCCGAGAGAGTGGACTGTGTGGGTTAATTGGAGCACGTTTGATGTTGCTGTCGCTATGTCTCTCCTGAGGGGTGACGACAGTTCATTCGCGCGGGACACCTTGGACATGAGGGAACTCCTCTGGGAACGTGAAGCGAGCGAGGGATGTTTTGACTGACGCTTGCGCGCCACTACATATACTCTCCACCGTTTCGTGTCAAGAAATTTATCGCGCGAGGTGCGCCTGTTGGAAGAAGGTTGTTAAGACGTGATGAGGGGAATTTCTTTTCGGCAGCGAACTTCGCGGGTTGGTGTTTGCCGCGCACGATGCGCAGTCGCGTCACGCGCGCGGTACGCCCTCGCCCTCGACCCAGACTTCGCCGTCCTCGAAGAACTCTTTTTTCCAGATGGGGACGGTGCGCTTGAGTTCTTTGATCGCCCATTCGCACGCTTCAAACGCGGCGCGACGGTGCGGGGCGCTGACGGCGATGACGACCGATGTTTCGCCGATGTCCGTGCGGCCCGTGCGGTGTACGATGCCGATGTGCGCGATGTCGAAACGGCGATGGGCCTCCGCGCACAGCCGCCGCATCTCGGCGAG
>JBAVPI010000758.1:0-2861 GCA_049692915.1 Pyrinomonadaceae bacterium | reverse complement strand
CCGCTTCGGGGCGCACGCCGTACACGGTCGGGGCCGTGCGTCGCGCGCGCGAACTCGGCGCATTTTCCGTCGCGCTGACGTGCGCGCCCGGCTCTTTGATAACCGACGTGGCGGAAGTTTCAATCGTGCCCGTGGTCGGGCCGGAGGTGGTCGCGGGTTCATCGCGTTTGAAGGCGGGGACGGCGCAAAAGCTCGTCCTTAACATGCTCTCGACGGCGACGATGATTCGTCTGGGCTACGTCACGGGCAACCGCATGACGAACCTGATGCCGCGCAACACGAAACTGCGCGCGCGTGCCGTGCGCATCTACATTTCAGAGACGGGCGCGAGAGAAGTCGCAGCGCAGTCGGCGCTCGAACGCGCGGGCGGCGATCTGCGCATCGCGCTCGTGATGTTCAAGACGGGCGGCACACGCGAAGAGGCGGAGAAGGCGCTCGCCGCCGTGAATGGTGTCGTGGCACGGGCCGTCGCCGTGCTTGGAAGGAAGTAGTCGTGCCGGGAGGGAATCCGGCTTGAGCGAGACGGAACATCCGGCACAGCCATGACCAACAATCAAATCTGTAATGACCGGCAATCAAATCTGTATTGTGCCGACGTGTGACGTTGTGAGAAGCGTTGGTGTAAGATTCGGGCCACGCGCCGCAGTCGGGGAAGAGAAGCACAAACAATCATATCGGTCACGTCAAGGCACTGCGTCGAGCCTTCGCCACTGAAGTTCTGTCAAAACAACTTCCGCCACTCCGTCGAAAAACCGCCGCGCAAGTTCGGCGGCACGCGTCGCCGGCGAGTGGCCCGTGAGAGCGCATGAAAGCACTCGACCTCGTCATCATTTTCGGCTACCTGATCGGCATCACGCTGTTCGGCGTGCTCTTCTCAGGCAAACAGGAGACGACGCGCGATTATTTCCTCGGCGACCGGACAGTGCCGTGGTGGGCCATCGCGGCCTCCATCGTCGCGACGGAAACTTCGACCATCACGTTCATCTCCGTGCCCGGCGTGGCGTTCGCGCGTGGAGGGAATTTCCAGTTCCTCCAACTCGTGCTCGGCTACATGCTCGGTCGCATCGTCATCTCGCTGCTCTTCATCCCTTCGTATTTCCGCGGCGAGTTGCTGACGGTTTACCAGTTGCTCGAAAGACGCTTCGGCGGGCGCATTAAGATGCTGGCCGCCGCGCTCTTCGTCGTGATGCGCAACATCGCCGACGGCATTCGCCTGCTGCTCACGGCCATCGTCCTCGCCGCCGTCTATAAAGCATTCCAGCCGGACGCGAACGCCGAAACAATCATCGTCGGTTCAATCCTGCTGCTCGGCGTGGTGATGATCGTCTTCACATACTTCGGCGGGATGGAGGCGGTCATCTGGGTCGAGGTGGTGCAACTCGGCATCTATCTCGCGGGGGCGCTGGCGGCGGCAATCGTGATTATCGGCGGCATCACAGGCGGACTCGATTCGGCGATGAATGTCGGCGCGCAGTTCGACAAGTTCAGCGTGATTGACTGGGGCATTCGTCACACGGACTATGCTTTCAGGCTGCCGTTCGGCCTGACGCCACTCAAGTTCGGCCTACCCATTGACTTCCTTAAAACTTACACGTTCTGGGCCGGACTCATCGGCGGCTGCTTCCTGACCATGAGCACGCACGGCACGGATCAGTATCTCGTGCAGCGTTATCTGTGCACAGACCGACCGCGCCGGGCCGCGACCGCGCTGCTGACGAGCGGGCTGGTCGTGCTCGCACAGTTCATCGGCTTCCTCTTCATCGGCGTGCTGCTTTTCGCTTTTTACCACCCTTACACGGATGCCGCCTACAACTCGATTGCGACGGGCACGGCGACGCTTCCCAACGCCGCCGGATTGTTCGAGACGGTCGGCAGCGACCGCGTCTTTCCAGACTTCATCACCAAACACATGCCGACGGGCCTGTCCGGTCTCGTCGTCGCGGCCATCTTCGCGGCGGCGCTCTCGTCCTCGCTCAACTCCATCGCGGCGACCGCCGTCAACGACCTCTATAAACCATTCGCGCCGCGCCGCGACGACAGGCATTACCTGCGCGTCTCACACTGGCTGACGCTCGTCTGGGGCATCGTGCAGATCGCGGTCGCGC
This sequence comes from Pyrinomonadaceae bacterium, assembly GCA_049692915.1. GTDB lineage: Bacteria > Acidobacteriota > Blastocatellia > Pyrinomonadales > Pyrinomonadaceae > JAIVJG01. Next base: position 756 of record JBAVPI010000758.1, on the reverse strand, counting down.
TGGCGTTGAAAAATCAGAAGGGGTCTGCGCTCGGCGCGGCATTGACGGTGGCGGCGCTGATTAACGGGCCGGTCTTGGGAGTCTTTCTCGTCGGCACGTTCCTCCGACGCGCGAGCGAGCCGCCCGCGCTCATCGGCATGCTTTCAAGCATCTCTGTCATGACTTACATCTACTTCGGCACGGACATCGCGTGGACGTGGTACGGCGTGATCGGCAGCGGCGTGACCTTCTTTGTCGCGTGGCTCTCAAGTTTCGCCTTCGCGCCCGCGCCCGCCAACATGCGAGACGAACTCGCGCCCGCTGGCACTGTGGAAACTTAGCGTTCAAGTTTTGAGAATGAACAGTTTTGAGAATGAATAAATGATGAGAAGGAATCTTCACTTTGTTAAGCGCCCACGAATTGAACGCCTCGTGACGGCGTTGCTGATCTTCCCGGCGCTCATGCTCGCGCCGTTCAACGAATTGCCCGCACGCGCGCAAGGAACATTGTGCGCGGTGAATTGTGCGCCGTCGGTCATCGCGCTCAAGTCGCTCCCGCGCGCGGCGTACACGCGCCGCGCGTCGAAGGAAGCGTTGAAGTGGGCCGACGAAGAACTGCGCCGCATGTCGCTCGACGAGAAGATCGGGCAACTCATCTCCGTCGGCCTCAACGCGAAGTTTATGAACCGCGAGAGCGACGAATATCGCGCGCTCCTGCGGCAGGTCGAAGTCAATCACGTCGGCGGCATCATTCTTTTCCGCGGCCCCGTCTATGAG
>JBAVPI010000757.1:0-2096 GCA_049692915.1 Pyrinomonadaceae bacterium | reverse complement strand
GATCCTCGACGGGTTCGAGCGGCCAGAGCTGGCGCACCGCCTCTTCGAGCTTCTTGCGGTCTTCGGCCTGTGAAGCCGCTGCGCCTGCGGCGAGCCACTTCGCGGCGGCTTCGTCGTTGACGAACTTCCTGCCGGGCCGCTGAAAGTAAGCGAACCAGTCGTTCCAGAACCACTCCTGCGCGTGGAGGATTTGGCCGCGCAGAGTTTTGAGCGCGGCGATGGCACGCTCGACGCCGCGCGCGTCCCGTCGCTCCTGCGCACGCTTCAGTTCGGCGTAGAGAGCGCGGAAACGCTCCTTCTGAGCGGCTGTGCCGTACCCTTCTGCGTCGCGCTCGATTTCCGACGCCAGCCGCGCGGCGTCTTCGATGCGCGTCCCCTCCGGACTGACGCCGATTCTTCGTTCGAGGTTGGCGACGCGCACGCGCAACTCTCGCGCACGCTCGACGACGCCCTTCGCGTAGTCGTGATCGGGTGCTCCGCCCTCCAGCCGCCGCGCGCCGATTTCGAGGTCGAAATCTTCTATCTCCCGCCGCAGTCTTTCGACCTCATCGCGCGGGCGCTCACCCTGCGAAAAGAGGGGCGGCTTGCGTTCGTCCGTCGAGACAATACCGTCCTCGTAGATGAACTCAGGAAAATCATCTTCGGGCGCGTCGCCTGTGCCGACGGCGATCATCCGTTCTTCCACCCTGCCGAGCCGCGACAGACATGACTCAATCTCGACGGGCACGGATGTCAACAGCTTGACGTAATCAGGCTCTTCGTCCTGCGGGATATAGACGCGCTCGTTGAAGTGTTCGTTGAGGTGCGGGACGAAGACCTCGACGGTGATGAGACGCGACGCGTCAATCTTGATGTGAAGCTGAATCTCCGCGCCTTCGGGGACGGGCCGACGGACGCTCTCGCTGCGGATGTGCATGTTGCCGACCCAGTTGTTGGCCTGCGGGTCTGAGAGGGCTTCGCCTTCCCAGAGTTTGATGGCGAGCGATGTTCCCGTCTCGCTCGGCCTCAAGGCACGCGCGGCGCGGTACGAGACGGTCTTTTCGGCGGGCAGCAAAGTCTTGCGCGGGAAGATCGGACTCAACTCAAGCGCGCCGTCCGCGCCCGCCACCTCGACCGAGATAGTGTGCGGCAACGGCGGCGCACTGAGCGCCAGCCCGTGCCTGATTTGAAACTCGTCCGGTTCGACTTCGAGCGTGCGTCCACGCGCGTCGCGCACGCTCAAAGTGAAGACGTTCAACTTCCCTTCCTGCAAGACGAGCGGTATCTCAAACAATTCATCGCTGATGGCGTGCCAACCGCTCGTCCAGTAGCCGCCCTCCGCGTCAATCTTAACTTCATGCGCGGAGAGACCGGCGCGATTTCCGACGCGGCCCGCGACGCGCGCCTGCGCCGAGGCGCTCACCGGCTCGAAGGCGAGACGCACGGGCAACTTTCCCATCGCGGCTTTCTCAACGGGCACAGACGGCGAGACCCTGCACGCGCGTTCGATTGACGAGCCGTAGATGGCCGCGCCGCGCGCGACGACCGTCATCGGGTCGAGCGAAAAATCCACGCGTGCGCCGAGATGCGCGCCCACGCCGTGGCGTATGTAGGGCATCTGCGTCGGGCCGCCGACGAGCAGCACGCGGTCGAGTTCCGTGCCCTTGAGACGCGCTCCGGCGAGCGCCTCATCCGTCAATCGCAGACAACGTTCGAGCAGCGCGGCGACTTCGTGTTCGAGTTGCGCGCGCGTCACCGTCAACTCGGCTTCGATGGGCGTGCCGCGCTCGTCCTCGCCGAGGTCTATCAGGCTGACGATTGTCTCTTCCATTGCGGACAGTTCGATCTTCGCGTATTCGGCGGCGAAGGCCAGTTTGCGCGTGAGGCGTTTGTGTCGCCCGTCGCCCGCGTCAATGCGCGGCAGCGCGAACTGCCCGGCGAGGGCAGGCAGAAAAATGTTACGGACGATGAGGCCGTCAACGTCTTTGCCGCCGAGATGATTATCGCCCCGGTGTTCGAGGACGCTCAGCCGTCCCTCGCGTGTCGAGACGACGGCTACGTCGAGCGTGCCGCCGCCGAGATCGAAGACGAGCCAACGCTCGTCGCGCGCGTCGGCG
>JBAVPI010000756.1:0-8438 GCA_049692915.1 Pyrinomonadaceae bacterium | reverse complement strand
CCCACTTGTCGAGTTTGGAGATCGCGGCGTTGACCTGCGCCCGTCGCGCGTCGCTATCAGCGCGCTCACGTAGGCTCACCAAGCCTTTTCGCGCGTTTAAGTATTGCGCGCCGCGAGCCTCTTCAAGCGTTTCGTATTGCGTGCCCCTGACGGTGACGGGAGAACTGTAGCCGCTCCCCAAGATCGGGCCGGTACTCTGATATTCGGCCCTCAATTTCAGGTCAAGCGGGTCGCGCACGATTCTCAATTCAACAAAGCCGCCTTTGTATGTGACGCGTTCTTTTTTGACGCCTTTGACGTAGACGCCGAACTCGTTTGCGCCGCGCCGTGCAAAAGTAGCCTCCAAGCTGCTTTCATCGTCGGGCGCGTCGCTGTCGTCCACGCGCGCCGTTTCCGGCGATGCTTCAGCGGCGATGCTCACGGGTTGCGGAATCGTCAACACCTCGCGCACACGCTTAACAAGCGCGTTGCCTTGAAGCGTCGGCTTCGCGCTCGTGTACGAGGTTGACGTGTCAATCCAGAATCGCGGCTCGCCCTCTCCCGTGTACGCGAACTGAATCTTGTCATCCGTCTGCGAGCCGCCGCCCGTCCCGAACTCAGCCTTGAGCGCGTGATAAATCTGCGCATCGGTCGCGCCGCGCAGTTGTAGTTGCTCCCAACGCTCTTCCGAGTGCGTGTGAATCGTGAGCGCCCGGAGGAGCGCAACGTCAACGCGGGCGCGCTTGGCTTGAAGTTTCGTCCCCGCGCGATTTTGAGTTGTGACTGTTTGAGTTGAAGACATTAGCGCCGCCCCCCTTCCGCTGACTGCGCATTACGCGTAACCGCACTTGGGCCGCGGTTGCCACTGAGGGACTTATCGGCGTCCGATTCGGCAATGAGCACGTCAAGCTTTGACGAGAGTGCGATTTGAAGCTCGCGCAAGCCTTCGACCGTGAGACCGTCAATCCCGTTCGTCACCATCAATTTTTCGTTGATGTAAACGGAGATCGTCGTTGGCGTCCACTTCGGCGTGTAACCCTTCGCGTTCAACTCGCGAAACAACTGCCCGCACAGATTGACGAGGTTCGCGCGTTCGTCCTGCCCGCTCGTCTCAGTCGCGGGCGGCAGACTTCGCGCGGGAGCGGGCGGCGCGGTCTCAGGCAGGCGCTCGACGGTCATCTCCCCTGTCTCGCCAACGTGTACGTCCGCGCCCATCTCCTCAGGCGTGTAGAGGCCAAGCACGACATCGGGGAAGACGGCGCGCGCGGCCATCGCGACGGCGCGCCACTGGTACATCGTCGCCGCCTGCTTCTTATAGTTGTCCTTGCCATCTAACCCCATCGCCTTCGCCTCTACGGGGCCGAAGCGCGCGACGTAGAGTTGTCGCCCCTTTCGCTTCATCGCGCACACCGCGCCGTCCGCGCTCGTCTCTAGCTTCATGTCTTCGAGGTGGCCGGAGCGGTTGATGAGCGCGAGCATAAGTTGAGGGCTAACGGTGGGCTTCCCCTGAATGACGTTGATCGTCGAGAGCGCGGCCATCGGAGGGATGTTCAGTTCTCTCCCCGTGAGCATGATTGCGACGGCCTTTTCCGCCGTGTTGACATCTTTCGGGAGGAAACCCGTCTTGACGAGCGCCGTGGCCTGTCCGAGCATCATCTCCCACTCGGCGGGCTGTACGGGCTGCATTGTCTGTAGAGCTTGCATTGTGTGCTATCTTCCTTTCGTTGGCTGACCGACTGTTTCGACTAAAAGACGGCGGAGTGTGTTGAGACGCTCCGCCGTCGCACTATTTTTGACCTCGATTGATTGGGACTGATGCGCCCGCATGATGAGCGAGGCGAGCAGTTCGTGCGCGAAGCGAGTGCGCTCGCGCGCGGCCTCTCGCGTGATTCTCAACTTCTCCTCTTCGCGAGAAACGTACTCTTCGGCGCTCAACTCGCGCGAGCGCGCTTTCAATTCAAAATTCATCAAATAACCTCGTTAGGAATGTCGCGGAGACCCGTGTTTTAAAACACGGGAGGAGCGACCACACACGAAGCAATCCAAGCTACGCCGCACGCAATTTCGCTGTGTCGTCAACGTAGCGAAGCAAAGACTTGTAATCCTCAAACCAAGTAACCATGCGGCGCATCAATCCGGCCTGCTCCCCTTTTGCCCACAGACCTAACACCTCAACGCCACGTCCCCAAGCTGCGCCAACTTCCGCCCATGCGTCCGTGCCTGACGGCCCGATGTAGATAACAAGCTCCGATTCGGTCGCGCCTCGCGTGTCGTACTCGAAAGAGCGAAGCCCGTCACGCGAGGCGCACCATTCGTCAAACGGGACGGGCTTAATGTAGGCGCGTTCGTTGGCGGATGCGTTAGGATTTTCGCAGTGATTGTTTTCAACGAACGATAGAATTTCGTGCCCGCGCTCACGCAACAAGGCCGTGAGCATTTCAACGGCATGTTGGTTTTTCCAACTACTCGCAATGTAGATAATCAAAGTTCCACCTCCGTTATTTGCAAAAGAAGCCGTCGCGTTTTCAACGCGGGGAGTGTTCACCACTACGTGTTATCTTTCTTCGGGCCATCCGTCCGATCACACCCATCTGCGCTTTCGAGGCGAACAAGAGATGGATGAGGGTAGCTGTTAAGGCGCTCGTTGGATGGCCCTTATTTCTCTTCGCCGCCCAAGCGCTCCATCTCATCAAGCACATATTCGTAAATGAATCCCGTATGCTCGCAAACACAGCAGCCTTCGTCAGGGTCACAATCGGGATTCGGGCAACGAACCACGCGCTTACTCTTGATGGTGACTAGCTCGAAACTCATTGATCGAACCATCCTCCCCAGTAGAGAATCAGGGTGTTGATCATGACCGCGACGAGGGCACGCCAGAAGCTATCCCTGCCCGTCTTCGGCTTGTCGTGGTCACGGAGGGTCAGTAGTAGGCCGAGCAGCCACAGCCCGGCGAGCAGGAGTTGCGGGACGCCTTTCATCTATGCCGCCCTCCTACCCCCTCGAACGCATCCACGAGGGCGATTGCGAGGCGCACGAGCAGGAGCACGGCGACGAGGGCGACGAGCCATAAAGAAGCGCGCGTGTGCGTTCTGCTCATCGTTAGTCCCACGTCTCCCTGATAATCTGGCCCAATTCGTCATGTAGGGCATCGGAATAGAAGTCGAGAATCCACGCGCTTTCTACTTCCGTACCGTCGTCAACGAAGAGCAGTTTCTCCCACGTTGGATATGCGCCGTCCTCGTCGCGTTCTTCATCGGGGCCGACCATCCTGACCTTGATCGGCGGGCCGTCATGCGCCCCTGAGAGCGTGAAGTCGTAGTAGATCGTGTGGCAATAGTCGGACATCCGCCCCTCGCCCTCATAGACCACTACAGCATCAGCTTGAGACTGCGAGTCGAAGGTGTAAGAGTCTCCGCCGTGCGTCACCGTCTCGACAATTTGAGTGCTCATCGCCCCTCTTTCCTCGCGCACTTCCGCGCTTGAAGCTCCGCGTCCGCATCATTCAGAGTCGCGCCGACAGTTCCGCTTAAACTGACACGTCGCAGGCTGTCAAGAGTGATACCGCGTCGCGCAAAAGCGTGCCGCAGTCCGCCATGTTTAATGTCAAGCGTCCGCTCGATCTGACGAACGGATTGACCCTGTGCAAGCATGGTTTTTGCGGCTTCAATGTCCCAACGCAAAGGTCTATGTTCCGCAAAATGTTCGGATTGCTTCATCACTCGTAAGTTAGAGATGTTGTTGTTGAGTGGATTCCCGTCAACGTGGTGAACAATCTCCTTCCGGTCAAGTCTCCTTCCCAAATGCGCTTCAACCACAAGGCGATGCTCTTTAACCTGCTTCCCTGCGACGCGATGAATTCTGTAGCCTTCCGTGCTGATATGGCCGGGGTAATTAAAAGAACGCCGACAAGCGAAGCTACAAAAGATTTGCTTGAATCCGGCACGCGAAGGCTTTCTCACGACCTTAATTCCACAAGTGACGCACGCGCAGTTGACCATGACTCGCTCCTTACGAACGCCGCTTCGATTTTTCTTTCTTGCTCTGCAACCCCATATCCGCTTCGCGGAATGTTGCGCCTATCGAACCGGTCAATGACACGCGCACGCCCTCACAAATGTCGTGCGTCCCGAATTCGCATTCAGCATCAGCACAGAGCTCGTCGGCCACGCGTGAGTGACAAAGCACAAGAAACTCATCACCGCCCGAACGAAAGACGCGCACGCCGTAGCCGTACCTCGACGCCGCGCGCTCGATGCACCGCGCGACGAGCACGAGCAGCACGTCACCCTTTTCATGCCCGCAACGCTTATTGACGAGTCCGAAATTATTGGCGTCGAAGAGACAGACCGATGTGAGCGGATCGCGTTCGGCGGCGGGGAGCGCACGCGACAGAGCGCGGCGGTTGGCGAGGCCCGTCAGGGCGTCCGTTTCCGCATCGCGTTCGGCGCGGTCTCTGCGCTCGACACCTTCCGGATAAATAAAATTGGCGACGACTTCTCGTGCGGTGGCTAGGAGGCTCACGATTGCTCTCCCTTCAAAACCCTGTTGCACCAATCGCGAACCTGCGTCACTTCCTCGCGGTCAAGGAAGATGCATTCGCACTCGCCGACTTCGTTGGAGACTTCGACGGACACGAGAATGTAGCCGCTGCCGACGGTCGTAATGTCCGACAGTTCAAGCTCGCCGTTTCCGCTCGTGATGTTGAGGTCTGGGAGGGTTGAAAACTCGCTCATATTTGATAGCCCCTCACTTTCTCGACGGGTTTTGAGCGAGCGGGAGCGGCAAGCAACGCCTCCGGGTGCGCGTCAGGCTCAGCTTTGAAGGGCACGCGACGGCGGCATCCGAACGTGTTGCCGGGCGGCAGCGGCCCGTCGAACATGACGGCCCTCTCGACTTCGCCGTCCGCGTCGTGCGAGATCGCATCACTGATAGTGACGTTGTTCGCGGCCAGCAACACGAGCACGTCGAGCGCACGCGCTGCAGCCCAACACGGCTTGCCGTGCATCCCGGCTTCACACGAGCATGAGAACTTGCGCGGCCCCTCCGGGTCGTCGAACTCGATGCGGTGATGTTCAGTGAGCGAGGGCCGTGTGGCCGATGGCAGGAGGAAGGTGCGCGCGTCGAGAATCGTGACGGGAAGATTTAACTCCCGCGCGCGTAAAAACTGTGCGTCACTGATTAAGTTTGCTGGTATCATGTTTCGGGCCTTTCTTCTTTCTCGTCGAATCGCCTCGCCGGTTTCGGGGTTTTGCTTCGCACGCACGCACCCGACACCGGCTTTTAATTTTCAAGCGGTCTTTTTCCGCCCGTCTTCAATCGAGGGCACGAGTGAGAGAGCCGCTCTCTCCATCTCACGATCAAGCTTGTCCACGTCAGAGCGGAGCACGACGATGCGCCCTTTCGAGAGCGGCGCGCGCCTGAGTCTCGCGAAGACGCCCCGGCCCAATCTCACCGTCGCCTCGCTCACGGCGAAGTGGTCGGCCACCTGCCTGTAAGTCATCCACCGGCTTGAGAGTTCTTTCATGGTGAAATCCTTCGTTCGGTCGGGGAGAGTCGCCGTCAATGCCCCCCAAAGCGGCGACTCTTCCCCGCGTTTCCCCGCGAGCGTCGGACGGGGAAAGTGAAATTGGAATTGAAAGGGGCTTGCGTGTTTATGGATTCGCACAAAGAGCCGGCAAGTGCGGCACGGTAGCTACCCGGCTACCGTGGCCGGCTCCTCTTCCTGAACCTGTTCACTCTTCGGGGTGAAGAGGTCTGCCATGCTCAGGCCGAGCGCACCCGCCACCGCAATTAGGTTTGAAAGCGTGACATTATCGCCACCGCCGCGAATGCTCGAAATAGTGCCGAGCGACAGACCGGTTAGCTCTGCAAGCTTGTCTCGGTTGATGTCATTCGCAGCCATTGCACCTTTGATGAGGTCGTTTCTGTAGGGTCGTAGGGTCATTAGGCTCTCCTTTGCATGCGAACGCTCTATCGTTCGCTTCGTCAGATATATTAGACAAACAGAGTGCACATGTCAACAATTATTTTAGACGCATCGCACAACACATCAATCGCCAGATATATTAGTCTTTCTGGCGTGGCTACTGAACACAGTCAAAACGAGGATTTAGCGGATTACGTCAGGCGTGTGCGCAACGGCAAAGGGTACTCATTGCGGGATGTCGAGATAGCCAGCTTAGGAAAAATATCAAAGGGGTATGTCGGCCAGATTGAAAATAGAACGGTGTTGGGGCAATCGGTTACACCCCTAAAACTGCGTGCCCTCGCCAAAGGTTTGGGTGTCCCCGAAGACGAGATTTTCACCGTTGCGCGCGGTCTGCCGCTGGTCTATGAAGACCCGCTCGATCTGCGCGGACTCTTCGACGGTTGGGAAGACGCCACCGACGCCGACAGAGCCGCCGCGCTCGATGATTTACGGATGATTGCCGAGAGGTTTCAGCGGAAGAGAAAAGCGAAGCCGCCTGACGATAAGGGAAAAGGCAAAGGGAAGAAGAGGGCTTGAAGATGGCAGATGAAAATAAGAATGAGATGAAAACCTTCAAAATCATTCTCAAGGACGGAAGAGTTTACACGCTCAAAGCGTCAAGCTTTGCGCCTTCGGCAAACCATTTTGTCTTTCATAAGGGCAGTGCCAGAAATAACGACATCTATCTCGCCGCGTCCGAAGTGGTTTTAATTGCCTCTTCTGAAGACTTTGCCACAGCTGATTCGGGGTGAACAAACACCACCGCATCTCCTGAGAGTATCAGGTGCTCTAGGAAGTCCCGCGCCGGTTGCCCTTGAAGACTATGCATTCGACCGGAGACAAACTTTAGGTCAAGTCGTGCCTCGTCGTGCCCGTCCGTAACGGAAAAACTTTCGACCTGATTTGTATTGACAAATGCGTCACCGGCTTGAAGGAATTTACTCATAACTATTTACTCAGATTCGGCAGCCAAGAGGGTTTGAGATGGGCGCAACCCGTGCTTTCACGATAGAAACAAACGGGAAGACCTACGAATGCGAGCGCGCCCAAGCGATTTCGAGGTCAACCCTTTCCCTGTATTCTAACCGACGAGTCAAGGGTTATGCATCAAGAATTAAATCTAGCGGAATATGCCAGAGAGACGGACATGCTTGTCCGCGACTTGGGGCAAATCGGCGCGGGTTCCACCGTCGAATTTCTACCATCCGTCCGAAAGATAAAGATTCGCCGCCCGCGCAATGCGCGCCCCTATGACGAGATCGTGAGCGCCCGTGTGTGCGGCGATTCACTCATGGGTGATTACATCTTCGACGGCGACCGCGTGCATTGCCGCACGAATTTCGAGATGTCGGAGATTACCAACGGGCGGCTCGTCGTTGTCCGGCTCCCGTGCGGCGCGCTCACGCTCAAACACTTCTACCTGATTGACGACGGCGAGGCGGTCAAAGTCCGGCTCGTGAGCGCGAACCCCGCCTATGAGTCGCGGGAATACGAGTTGGAAGAAATCGAGGTGAAGGCCGTCGTGATTGAGAGCGTGCGGAGTTGGGAATAATCGGTAGTGTAAATTTTGCCTATTGACGAAGTAACAGGAGAATTTCTAAGGTAGATGATACGTGCGTCTCGCTCGCGCGTCCCCGCTCAGTCTCACGCCCTACCTAAGAAAGGATTCCCAATGAAAAAACACTTTTTACTTGTCGCCGTCTCGCTCTGTCTTCTCTGCTCGCCGTCCTCTGCTCAGAAACGACGGCCCCGCGTGAAAACTCCAACGACAAAGGTGGCAGCGTCAAGTTCTGAGCCTTCATACAAAGCCGGTGATGTCGTTCAGACAAGCATCTGCAAAGGCATGCCTATCCCTGCTGGCTTTGTCACGGCTGGCGAAACAACGGACGGCAGTTGTCCGAAAGGCGCGTGGATGCTCAAGAAAAAAGGGACGCATCTTATTCCCGAAACTCCGACAGAGACTGCGCCGCGCTCGACTGTAAGGCGAACTCCTAACCGAACGCCTGATAGAACAGAACAGGTCATCAACCAAAGGGCCGATGAAGTTAACCGCGAAGCCTTATTAGGCAATGCTGTCTTAGCTCACAAAGTTATTGTTGGAATGACCGTCGAACAACTGGTTGAGAGTTGGGGCAAGCCTAGCAGCATAAGCCGCAGCACGTCATCGTCTTTCGGACACTCGGAAACATGGCGCTACGATCTACTCAAGGGTACGGCTTGGATAGATATAAATGAGGGCAAAGTGTCGGCATATCGAGCCGACTGGTAAGCTTCCCGACGCAGCCCCTATTCATCATGCCCGTCAAGAAACAATGGTCTGACAGGTTCAGGCGCGAGGTCTGGGGCTATGATTGTCGCATCGGTGGACGCAGGCGGCAGGCGTTCGGGTTCTCGACGGAAGCCGCCGCGCTCGTCGCGCTCGCAAAGGCACGCGTCAACGCCTTCGACGCGTCACACGGCCTCATCCCTCCCACGGATTCCGCGCCCC
>JBAVPI010000755.1:0-2873 GCA_049692915.1 Pyrinomonadaceae bacterium | reverse complement strand
GAGCGCCGCCGCGCAGAGGACGAGCGCGCGCATGCCGACCGCCAACTGCGCGACACAGAGGAGCGTTATCGCAATCTCGTCGAGAACGCCAAGGATGTCATCTACACGACAGACCTCACGGGGCGCTACACGTCGGTCAACAAGACGGGCGAGATCGTCAGCGGCTACACGCTCGCCGAGGCGCTCAACAAAAATCTCGCCGACATCGTTGCGCCCGACCACTTGGAGCGCGCACGGCAGATGCTCGCAGACAAAATCGCCGGCTCCGAAAAGACCGTTTACGAGGTGGACATCATCGCCAAGGACGGGCGACGCGTGCCGCTCGAAGTGAGCACGCGTCTCGTCTATGAGAACGGCGAACCGACGGGCGTGCAGGGCATCGCGCGCGACATCACCGAGCGCAAGAAGGCCGAGGCGCAACTGCTCCACGACGCCTTCCACGACGCGCTCACGGGGCTGCCGAACCGCGCCCTTTTCATGAATCGTCTGGAGCACGCCGTGGGCCGCGCGCGCGCCGATTCGCGCTATCGCTTCGCCATCCTCTTCTTCGACCTCGACCGCTTCAAAGTGGTCAACGACTCGCTCGGCCACACCATCGGCGACAAACTGCTCATCAACATCGGGCGCAGGCTGTTGTCCGCCGTGCGGCCCGACGATACGGTCGCACGACTCGGCGGCGACGAGTTTACCGTTCTCTTAGAAGGCTTCGACGAGGCGTCGGACGTGCTCCGCGTCGTCGAGCGGATGCAGAAAGGTTTAAGCCGCGCCTTCAGGCTCGACGCGCACGAACTGTTTGCCACGACGAGCATCGGCATCGTCCTCAACTCGGAATCGGGGCAGGAGCGCGCGGAGGATTACCTGCGCAACGCCGACATCGCGATGCACCGTGCCAAATCGCTCGGCAAGTCGCGCTATCAGGTCTTCGACCGCGAGATGCACATGCGCGCGCTCGAACTGATGCAGCTTGAAATTGATTTGCGACGCGCCATCGAGCGGCGCGAGTTCGTCGTTCACTACCAGCCCATCGTCTCGCTTCAGCAGGAGCGCATCACGGGTTTCGAGGCGCTCGTCCGCTGGCATCATCCGCAACACGGCCTCATCCAGCCGGACAGCTTCATCCCGCTCGCCGAAGAGACGGGGATGATCGAGGAGATTGACCGGATGGTGCTCGCGCTCGCCTGCCGCCAGATGAGCGCATGGCAGAGACGGTTTCCGCTCGACTCGCCGCTGCGCGTGAGCGTTAATCTCTCGGCCAAGCATTTCGCCAATCCCGGCCTCGTCGAGCACGTCACCGCCGTCCTTGCGGAGACAGGACTCGACCCGCACAGCCTCATTCTCGAAATCACCGAAAGCCTGCTCATCAACAACGTCGAGCCGGTCGCAGACATTCTCGCGCAACTCAAGAGGCTGCGGGTCGGCATCTGCCTCGACGACTTCGGCACAGGCTATTCGTCGCTCAACTATCTCCATCGCTTTCCCTTCGACGCCCTCAAGATTGATCGCGCGTTCGTCAATCGCATCGGCAGCGACGAGAAGAATCAAGCCATCGCGCAGGCCATCGTCACGCTCGCGCACAGCCTCGGCATGTACGTCATCGCCGAAGGTTTGGAGACAGTGCATCAGGTCACGCAACTGCGCAAACTGGCGAGCGAGTTCGGGCAGGGCTACATCTTTTCGACGCCGATGGATGCCGCTCTGGCGGAGCTTTGGCTGGCGGATAAACTGGCCGACTCCGCCGCTCGTCCGCCGGGAAAGGCCAACACCGCGCGCTCTCAAGATGAAACCGAAACTTTCCGCGCGAGGGGATAGTGTGCCCTGATAATGTGCCCCGTCGGGTATGCGCCGCGCGCTCAGCCGTCAGCATCCAATGCCAGCCTCAACTCCGTGAAGAGCCGCGCCAAATCCTTCGGTTGATAATGTGCGTTCAGCCCGCTCGGATTCGGTAAGACCCGGATTGCCGTCGCGCCTATCGCTTCGCTCTGCAAACCGAGTTGCGCCTTGGGGCGATTGAAGGCCGTGCGATACGCGCCGACGCCGAGCACGGCGAGAACGCGCGGGTGATAGCGCCGCACCTTCGCCTCTAAAATCCGTCCGCCCTCCTTCAACTCTTCCGAGGACAACTCGTCCGCGCGTGCGGTCGCCCGCGCGACGACGTTCGTGATGCCGCACCCGCGTTCCAGCAACTCGCGCTCGTCGAACGCCGAGAGCAAACGCTCCGTGAAGCCGGACGCGTGCAGTGCGGGCCAGAAACGATTGCCGGGCCGCGCGAAGTGATGGCCGACGGCGGCGGTGTAGAGGCCCGGATTGATGCCGCAAAACAGCACGCGCAAGTCGCGCGCGATGACATCCGGCACAACCCGGTTAACGGCGGCGTTCAACTCTTCTTTCGTCGGCTTGCGAATGTTCATCGTCGGAAATATAGCACCGCGCGACACCCGGACGGGAATGCCGTTTCCATCATAAAAAGTTGTGCCCGCATGAAATTTTTCAGCGGCGATGAGCGCAAAGAGACAGGCCACCCGAAGCCGATGAACTTCGGGTGGCCTGCCGGGTTCCGGTCAGTCTCACGCTTGGACGCTTACGGCGCGAAGTAGCCGGAGATGTCCAGAACAAAGTGGAGCGGCGTGAGCGCGTAGATGTCGAACGCGCCGCCCGTCCCTAGTCCCACCGTGAAGTGGTTCGGGACGATCTGCCCCGGCCCATAGTTGAGGTTCGAGACACCGGGCTTCGCCGCCCCCGACGGGTACAGCGTGACGTAACCCCACCCTCCGTCCGCGAGGATGTTGACCACGGTGGCGTTGCCCGTGACGGCCTGTGCCGCCGCCGGAATCGTCACGCCGCCGCACGCGACGCGTGCTGCCTGCGTGCGACTC
>JBAVPI010000754.1:0-3949 GCA_049692915.1 Pyrinomonadaceae bacterium | reverse complement strand
GCGCCGATCTCCGGCGTCAGTGCCCGCGACTCGAAGCGCCAAGCCCAGTTGCCGGACGTGCTCGCGGGGAGATTCATGCGCGCCTCCGTGCCGAGGCCGAGCACGTCTTGCAGCGGGACGATGGCCGTGTCCGAAACGGAAGCCAACACGGCGCGGATAAAGTCCCAGTGAATCTCCTTGCCGCCGGTGTCGAGATAGCCGAGGCAAAACTCGCGCTCGCGTTCGATCTGTGCGGCGTCGCGCGTCGAGCTTCCACCCGCCGCGGAAGAGTTGAACCATCCGATTGTCGTGTCGTTGTCGTGCGTTCCCGTATAGACCACGGAGTTGGACACGTAGTTGTGCGGCAGGTCTTTGTTGCGCGCGTCGCCGCCGAAGCCGAACTGAAGGATGCGCATGCCGGGAAAGCCGAACTCATCACGCAGCGCGTCCACGTCGGGCGTGATGACGCCGAGGTCTTCGGCGATGATCGGCAGTTCGCCGAGCGCCTGACGAATCGCCTGAAAAAGTTCCCTGCCCGGCGCGTTGACCCAACTCCCGCGCTCCGCCGTCAGGTCGCCGCCGGGAATCTCCCAGCACGCGGCGAACCCGCGAAAGTGGTCAACGCGCACGATGTCCACGAGCCGCAGCGTCCCCGTCATGCGTTCGACCCACCAGCGGAAATCTTCGTCGCGCTGCCGTTCCCAATCGTAAATCGGATTGCCCCACAGTTGCCCCGTCGCGCTGAAATAGTCGGGCGGCACACCGGCGACGACGCGCGGGCTGCCGTCTTCGTTGAGTTTGAACTGCCGGGCCTGCGTCCACACGTCCGCCGAATCATGCGCGACGAAGATCGGGATATCGCCGACGATGCGCACGCCTTTCTCGCGGCAGTAAGCGCGCAGGGCCGACCACTGGCGAAAAAAGAGAAACTGGTAAAACTTCTGCGCTTCTATCTCATCGCCGAGCGATTGGCGCGCGAGTGCGAGCGCGTCCGCGTCGCGCCTGACCACGGGCGCTTCCCACTTGTTCCACGCCACGCCGCCGCGCAAATCTTTCATCGCGCGATAGAGCGCGTAGTCTTCAAGCCACGCGGCGGACTCCGTGTTGAAAGCCTCGAATCCGTCGCGCAGCGACGACACGACGCCGCGCTTGAAATTCTCGAACGCCTTCTTCAGCAGTCTGTCTTTGAATTCGATGGCCGGGCCGAACTCGACTCTGCGAGCGGAGAAGGAACTGTTTGCGTCAGTGAGGTCACTGTCTGCGAGCAGGCCGTCTGTGACGAGCCGTTCGGGACTGATGAGCAGTGTGTTTCCGGCGAACGCAGAGAAGCATTGATACGGTGAGTCGCCGTAGCCGGTCGGCCCCAGAGGCAGCACTTGCCACAAACTCTGTCCCGCCTTCGCCAGAAAATCCACGAAGCGGTAAGCCTCTTCGCCGAGGTCGCCCACGCCGAAGCGCCCCGGCAAAGATGTCGGGTGCAAAAGGATTCCACATGCTCTCGGAAATCTCACAACTCGAACCTCCACAACTTCAAAAGCCGAAAACTTTTTCAAAAGACGAAAACTTTGAACGCCGGCGTGACTCGCTCGACTGGCATACGCGCCGGTTGGCGTGCGCGACGGATTGACGTGAGGGCATCGCCGCTCGAAATCCATGCCGTCAAACGTCAAGGCGTTCTGAAGACTTGATAGATGATGACGGAACGCGGAGGCACGGCCATTTTCACGAGTCCGCCCGTGATAATCGCCCCCGCCCCGTCTTTCGTCGGCAGCAATTGCTTGAACAGCGAACTCTCGCGCACGCCGAGATAGCCAGAGGGAAATGTGATCTCCTTTGACGCGGCGGCGCGATTGATGACGACGACGATTGTTTCGCTTTCGTCGCGCCGCGCATAGACGTGCGAGTCGTCGTCAAACGCGAGATCAATCAGTTCGCCACGGCGCAGGGCCGGATGCTCACGACGCAGGCGCAGCAGATCGCGCGTCCATTCGTACATGCTTTGCTCGGTCGCGTTGCGCCCGCGCTTCTCGAAAGCGTTGCGCGCATCGCCTGCGAAGCCGCCGGGGAAGTCGCGCCGGTTGTCGGGGTCTGCGCCGCCGGACATGGCGAGTTCTTCGCCGTAGTAAAGTTGCGGCGTGCCGCGCGTCGTCAGCACGTAGGCCGTGTGCATCATCGCCCCTTCGGGCGTCGCGCCCGCGAGCGACATAAAGCGCGGCGTGTCGTGGTTGTTCGCCATCATCACGAGGCGCGACGCGTCAGGGTAGAGCGCGTCGGAGCGCAGGACGTAACGCAAATCCTTGACGGGCCGCCGCGACGTGAACACGTCGAGCGACACCTGCCACGAAGGGAAATCGAAGACGGCGTTGAGATGCGTGTCCACGCCGTCCCAACCCGTGTGGCCGCCGATGAAGAAACTCGTCTGCGCGGCGTCGCGGTCGAAGACCTCGCCGACCATCCACATGCGCCCGTACTGACGTTTGAGCGCGTCGTTCAGGTCGCGTATGAAGGGGCGCGGCATGTACTGGATGGTGTCCTGCCGGATGCCGTCAATGCCCGTCATGCCGACCCACCAGAGAGAGTTCTGTATCTCGTAGCGCGCCACCTCCGGCTCGTCCTGATTCATGTCGGGCAGGTCGTCTGAGAACCAGCCGTCGAGCGTCGGCGCACGCATGAGCGGCGACGCGTGCGGCGATAACAGCAGATCGGCGCGGAACGGATTTTTGGAGTGAAGCGCGGGCGTGCCGTGAAACCAATCTTCAAGCGGCGGGTCGGCGAGCCACGGATGATGAACGCTGACGTGATTGGCGACCTGATCCTGTATCACCTTGAGGCCGAGCGCGTGCGCGCGCCCGACGAGTTCGCGTAAGGTCGCCATGTCGCCGAAACGATTCTCCACCCCGTAGTAATCAATCGCCCCGTAGCCGTGATACGAAGTGTTCGGACACCACGGCTTGTCGCAATTGAACATGCCGTCCCAGTTGTCGTACCACGGCGTCAGCCAGAGGGCCGTGACGCCGAGTTCTTTAAGGTACGGCAGGTGATTGATGACGCCGCGCAGATCGCCGCCGTGAAAGGCGCGCGGGTTCGCGCGGTCGTTGGCGGCACGTGGACTGCCCCTTGGCGCGTCGTTCGAGGTGTCGCCGTCGGAGAAGCGGTCGGGCATGACGAGATAGATCACGTCGTCGGTCGTGATGCCCTGAAAATTCGCGCGCGGGTCGAGCGTCGTTTCGAGTTTGAAGGGGACAAGGACTTTGCCTGCGGGCGTTTCGACGGCCAGCGGGTAATCGCCGGGTTGCGCAGACTGACTGATGCGGACATCAACGAAGAGATAAGTGCCCTCCGTGTTCACGAGCGCGCCGGATGCTTCCATCTCCGGGCGCACCGACCGGACACGCGCGCCGTGCAGATTGCGACCGCGCACGAGCAGGCGCACGGGATTGATCGAATGACCGGCCCACCACGAAGGCGGCTCGACTTTCAAAGATTCAGGCGCGAGCGTCCGTGTGCCCGCGTTCGCTGTCGCGGCAGACGCGAGCAGAGCGAACAGGAACACGATTATTTGACAGGAAGACTGTCTGAGACGGACTCTCATGCGCTCCTTTGAACATTAGCGCGCATTGCAGGTGATAATTGACAAGAGGGCACGCCTGATCTGCAATGAGCCTTAAAGCGACACTCCACAAAACATGTCTGGCCTAACTCAAGATATACGGCTCTTCTTCAAACGGGAGCGCGGGCGCACAACTCCTGTGTAGGCGCGCACAAGCTCGGAGAGATGCTCCCTGAAAGATATGCACCGCCTCCCAAAGCTTGGGAGCGGCCTCCCATGATGTGGGAGACGCCTCCCATAATGTGGGAGCGACCTCCCAAGTCTTACGCAACGCCTCCCAAGTCTTACGATTGGCCTCCCATCTCTTGGGAGACGGCGCGTAAAGCTTGGGAGGCGTCTCCCATATCATGGGAGACGGCG
>JBAVPI010000753.1:0-1770 GCA_049692915.1 Pyrinomonadaceae bacterium | reverse complement strand
AACAAGGACAGCAGCAGCAGCAGGCGGCGCAACAACAGGGAACGCAAGCGGCGCAACAGCAGGGAACGCAGGCCGCACAGCCGCCGCCGACGCAGCAACAGAATCAGCAGACGCAGGGAACTGAATCCGCGAAGGAGACGAACGCCGCGCGCGACCGCGACGTGCAACTCTCGCAACTTCAATGGTCGGAGGACGGCAGCCGCGCCGTCCTGATGGCGCGCTCGTCGGACAACAAGGATCGTTGGGTGATGCTGCTCGACCCCTCGACGGGCAAGACGAAAACGCTGGCGCGCGTCCACGACGACGCGTGGGTGGACGGCCCCGGCGCGTTCACTCTGGGCTGGCTCGCCGACAACCGGCGCGTCTATTTCGAGTCGGAGCGCGACGGCTTCGCGCATCTCTATACCGTCTCGATTGACGGCGGCGACCCCGTGCAGTTGACCTCCGGCAAGTACGAAGTTTCGGACGTGCGGCTCTCGCAGGACAAGACGAAGTTCTATTTCACTTCGAGCGAGAAGAGTTTTTTCGAGCGACATCTCTACACGATGTCCGTCGAAGGCGGAACGCGCACGCGCGTCACTTCGTTGGCGGGCAACAATCAGGCGGACATCTCGCCCGACGAAACGACGCTCGCCGTCGTCAACTCTTACAGCAACCGCCCGCCCGAACTGTTTCTCCAGACGAACCGCCCCGCCCCGCCCGCGGACGCCGCGCAGCCCGTCCCCACGCGCGTCACGCAGTCGCCGATTGCCGAGTTCTCCAACTACGACTGGATTGACCCGCCCATCGTGGAGATCAAAGCGCGCGACGGCGCGACCGTGTACGCGCGTCTCTACAAGCCCGCGAATTTCCGTCGCGGCGGCCCGGCTGTCCTGTTCGTCCACGGCGCGGGCTACCTGCAAAACGTGCATCGGTGGTGGTCGAGTTACTATCGCGAATACATGTTCCAGCACCTCTTGATGGAACGCGGCTTCCTCGTGCTCGACATAGACTATCGCGGCTCCGCGGGCTACGGGCGCGACTGGCGGACGGCGATTTACGAACACATGGGCGGCAAGGATTTGGACGACCACGTTGACGCCGTGCGCTACCTCATCGCGGAGCACGGCGTTGACCCGCATCGCGTCGGTCTCTACGGCGGCAGCTACGGCGGCTTCATCACGTTGATGGCGATGTTCACCAGAGGCGACGTGTTCGCGGCGGGCGCGGCCCTCAGGCCCGTCACCGACTGGGCGCACTACAACCACCCGTACACGGCGAACATACTTAATACGCCGCAGACCGACATCGCGGCATATCGCCGCAGTTCGCCAATCTACTTCGCCGAAGGCTTGAAGGGCGCTCTCCTCATTTGTCACGGCATGGTTGATACGAACGTGCAATTTCAAGACACAGTGCGCCTCGTCGAGCGCCTCATCGAGTTGCGCAAAGAGAACTGGGAACTCGCGCCCTACCCCGTCGAAGATCACAGCTTCGAGCGCGCGGACAGTTGGGCCGACGAGTACAAGCGCATCCTCAAACTGTTTTCGGAACAACTTCATCCCGACGCCGCCCTCTTACCCGCCGGACGAGACGGCAACACGCGCAAGCGTTAATTGACGTGACTGAAATCGTCGAGCCTGTCGGCGAGCGATCTTGCCGATTGCGGCTGACATAAAGTAGGAGTCATGGAGCAACTTCGCCAGTGACCTCTCTTTATCTTTCGTGTGATACTTTGTTGTAAAAGTGGTAGAGCGTGAATCTTATGGGCGATGTCATCGAGCAGAACTC
>JBAVPI010000752.1:0-4604 GCA_049692915.1 Pyrinomonadaceae bacterium | reverse complement strand
GCGAAGCACCATCACCGTCGCCGCCGATGTAGGCGACGATCTTATTGACCTCGACCGTGTCGCCCTCCTTGAACAGCACCTCTGTGAGCGTCCCGGCGGCGGGCGAAGGAATCTCGGCGTCAACCTTGTCGGTTGAAATCTCGAACAGAGGCTCGTCGCGCTCGACCTTTTCGCCCACCTGCTTCAGCCATCTGGTGATCGTCCCCTCCGCGATGGACTCGCCCATCTGCGGCATGACAACTTCTGTAGACATAAATGCTCCTATGAAAAATGTGCGCCGTGAAACGCGACGTGAGAAAGCAATTCTTTCCTGTCGCAATCTACGATTCAACGCCCGCGGTCTTTATTCTTCCGCCGTCGTCGGGTCAATCATCCGCTTGATTTCGGAGACGCGGTTGGCGGGAAAGCCGCCCTGCGCGGCGTGCTCGCGCACCGTCGCTTCGTCCGGCGCAATGTAGATGCAGTAAATCTTGTCGCCCGTCACATAGCTCTCCACCCACTGAATCTGCGGCCCCATCCCGCGCAACACGCCGCAGGACTTCTGCGCGATGGCCTGCAACTCCGGCGCTGTCAGGTCGCCCGCGCCGGGGATTTCGCGCTCGATTAAAAATTTCGGCATTGTTGCGCTCCTTCCGATGTTTTAGTGACGCTTAATAAGCGGCGAGTTTGCGCGCCGCGTCCAACACGTCTTTGATCTGCGGCAGATGATACTCTTCGAGCGGCGGCGAGTAAGGCACGGGCGTGTCAATCGCGGCGACGCGGACGACGGGCGCGTCGAGCCACTCAAACGCTTCTTCGGCGACGTTGGCCGCGATCTCGCCGCCGATGCCGCCCGTGCGCGACGCTTCGTGCAGTATCAACAGACGGCTCGTCTTCTTCACCGACGCGAGAATTGCTTCTTTGTCCATCGGCGCAAGCGTGCGCAAATCTATCACCTCAACGTCCAAGCCTTCCTTCTCAAGCTCTTCGGCGGCGTCGAGCGCGTTTAAGACTTGCGCGCCGAAGGTGATAATCGAAAGGTCGCGGCCCTCGCGCACCGTGCGCGCCTTACCGATCTCGACGATGTAATCGTCTTCCGGCAACTCTTCACGCAGGCGCGGCAGGCGATAGAGTTTCTTGTGCTCGAAATAGAGGACTGGGTCGGGATCGCGGATGGCGGCCTTGATTAAACCTTTGGCGTCGTAGGCGGTCGAAGGCTCGACGATCTTGAGGCCGGCGGTGTTCAGAAAAAACGCCTCGGCGTTAACCGAGTGGAACGGGCCTGAGTGGACGCCCGCGCCGCAGGGGCCACGAAAGACGGTCGGCAGTCCCGCGCCCCAACGGTAACGGCACTTTGCGGCGTAGTTCGTCAGCATGTCGAAGCCGGGCGAGATGAAGTCTATGAATTGAAACTCGGCGACGGGGCGCATGCCCATCAGCGCCGCGCCGCACGCCGCGCCGACAATGGCCGCCTCCGAGATCGGCGTATCCACGAGGCGCCCCTCGCCGAACTCTTCGAGCAGCCCGTCCGTCACCTTGAACGCGCCGCCGTAAGCGCCCACGTCCTCGCCGATGAGAAAGACGCTCTCGTCTCGCTCCATCTCTTCCCACAACCCCTGCCGGATGGCTTCGACGAAAGTCGCGACGCCGCCACGCTGCGGGCGATTCGATTTGTGCTCTTTTTTAACTGCGGTTGACATAGAATTTTTCGTAGCTCTCGCGGTCAGGCGTGGCCGTTCAAGTTCGCCGGGGACGACGCGCCGCCGCCGTCATCCGTGATCGACTCGACGAAGTAACAGTAGCGGTTGAAGTCGAAGGCGACCCCTGCGTCAACATAGCGGGTCAGGAATTCGACATCCTTCGGCACGACCGGATAGCAATAGGACATCGTGGGGTCGCCGTCCTCGTTGAACCATGCCCTGAACTGCGAGAGGTCGAACGCGTTCAGCGCGTACTCCGCGACGAACTCTTCCTCAGGGTTGCTGTAAACAGTGAGCACACGCCGCACGGGTAACTCGTCGCCGGACTTTGAACCGTTGCTGCTTGAATTCATGGCGAATGATTAAGTCCCTTCAATCCCTGCCGAAGACTTTCGGGCGGAATGCGGGCGCGACGATTGAATTGTCGAAGACGTTGAGCGCGGCTTTCTCAGACTCAGGCATCGGCGAACTCTCGGCCCACGCCACATCTTCGTCAATCTCGCGCAGCACGTCGGCGATGATCTCATCAAGCTGCTCGCGCGTCGCGACGGCCTGTGCGATCAGGTGGCGCTCGTAGCGCGTCACGGGGTCGCGCCGCTCCCACGTTTCCAGTTCGCCCGCGGGGATGTATCGCTGGTCGTCGTGTTCGGCGTGGCCCTTACGCCGGTACGTTTTCGCTTCAAGAAGCACCGCGCCGCCGCCCTCGCGCGCATGCGCGGTCGCCGCCTTCATCGCTTCGTAACAGGCGATAGGATCGTTGCCGTCAACGATGATGCCGGGGATGCCGTAAGCGGCGGCCTTCTCCGCGAGGTTCTCGACCGCCGTCTGCTTCGAGGTCGGCGTCGAGTAGGCGTACCAGTTGTGCTCGGCGACGACGACGAGCGGCAGGCGTTGGACGGCGGCGAAGTTCAAGCCTTCGTGGAACGCGCCGGTGCTCATCCCGCCGTCGCCGATGTAGGCCACGGCCACGATGTCTTTCTTCTGCATCCGCGCCGCGAGCACGATGCCGGTCATCACCGGAATCATGTCGCCGAGATGCGAGATGGGGCCGATGAAACCCTTCTCGATGTTGCCGAAGTGGATGTTGAGGTCGCGGCCTTCGGACGGCCCCCACGCCTTCGCCATGTACTGCGCGAAAATTTCACGCGGGCGGATGCCTTTGACGAGCACCGCGCCGAGGTCGCGGATGAGCGGCGAGATGAAGTCCTGCGCTTGAAGCGCGTAAGCCGTCCCGACCGCCGTCGCTTCCTGACCCAACGAGCGAAAGACGCCGCCGACAACCTTCGTCTGGCGGTAGAGATTGACGAGCCTCTCTTCGACGAGGCGCGTCAGCATCAGGTGACGATAAAGCTCAAGCAACCCCTCTGGCGTGAGTGTCGTCTCGCTTGTGCAGACGAGTTCGCCCCCCCCGTCCGTCGGGTCTGGAAGCGGCAGACCTTCCGTCTTCGGCGGCGGCAGAAAAAGGAAAGGCTCGCGCTTCGCGGCCACGCCGTCGCCCGTCGTCGTCGCTTGTCCGTCCGACTCTTTTGTTTTAGCGCCCGCGTTCTTGCCGTCGCCGCGCGAACTATTTTTCGTTGCCGTGCTCTTGCTCATAGAGTCTTCGACGAATGTTGAGAACCGGGTCTTCAACCCGTCACCCGTCACCCTGATCTGTCCTAAAAATGGATCGTCAAATCGTGGACGCCTTCGACCGCTTCCATGATGGATTCGGCGACGGTCGGGTGGGCGTGGATGGTGCGGCCTAACTCTTCCGCCGTTGATTCCAGATGCATCGCGACGATGCATTCGTGGATGATCTCTGTGGCGTGCGGGCCGATGATGTGCGCGCCCAGAATCTCGTCATACTTTTTATCGGCGACGATCTTGACGAAGCCCTCTTCCTCGCCGAGTATTCTGGCCTTGCCCGACGCTGAGAACGGGAACTTCCCGACCTTCACGTCATAACCTTCGGCGCGCGCCTTCTCTTCCGTCAGCCCGACGCTCGCCACCTCCGGGTCGCAGTAGGTGCACGACGGAACCTGCCGCATGTTGAGCGGTTCGACTTTGTGTCCGGCGATCTGCTCGACGACGAGGATGCCCTCTTTCGACGCGAGGTGCGCGAGCCACGGCGTCGGAATCACGTCGCCGATAGCATAAACGTTCGGCTCGCCCGTGCGGCAGAACTCGTCCACCTGCACGTTGCCGCGCTCGACCTTGATCTTCGTTCCTTCTATCCCCAAGCCCTGCAAATACGGCATGCGACCGACGGCGACTAAAAGCATCTCGGCTTCGAGCGAGACATCTCCGCCCTTGTCGTCCTTACCCGTGACACGCACGCCCGCGTCCGTCCGCTCGACCTTCTCAAGCTTCGTGCCGACGAGCGTCTTGATCTTGCGTTTGCGGAAAGACTTCTCCAACTCCTTCGAGATTTCTTCGTCTTCGAGCGGCATCATGCGCGGCATCAATTCGACGATGGTGGTCTCCGCGCCGAAGCGCGCGTAGATCGAAGCGAACTCGACGCCGACCGCGCCCGACCCCATCACGATGAGAGATTTCGGCACGTTCTTCAACTCAAGAATGTGGTCGCTGTTGACGATGCGTTCGCCGTCCGTCTCAAAGCCGGGGATGGGGCGGACGACCGAGCCGGTAGCGATAATGATGTTTTTGGTGTTGATAACTTGTGTCTGTCCGTCTGCGCCGGTGACTTCGACCTTACCGGGGAGCGCGAGTTTTCCAGCGCCGCTGAAGACCGTGACCTTGTTCTTCTTCATCAAGAACTCGACGCCCTTGGCGTTCTTCAACACGATCTTGTCTTTGCGTTTCTGCACGTCTGCGAAGGCGAGTTGGATGGCCGACGCTTCGATCTGCACGCCGTAGTCAGCCGCGTGCTGCGTCTGTTCATAGACGTGCGCCGACATCAGCAGCGCCTTCGTTGGGATGCACCCG
>JBAVPI010000751.1:0-1741 GCA_049692915.1 Pyrinomonadaceae bacterium | reverse complement strand
GCCGATGAGTGCGCCCGCGATTGCGCCGCCGCCGACGATGGCCGCCGTGCGCGACTTACGACCGAAGCGCGAGCGATGACGACGATCCTGACCGAACGCGTCGGGGGCAAGCGCGAAGGCCAGCATCACGACGCAGATTAGAGTGGCGAAAAGTTTACGCATACCGAATCTCCTGATGAACTTTCAGTTCAATCGCTCTTTTGTGGAATGTCGAAGCGGGAGAGCTATCGTCACGCGCCCGATAGTTCTGCAAATGCCATTCCGCGCCGCCGCACTTCGAGCCTGAGCCGAAAGAGCGCGGTTTTCCTCGCTTTAAACTGTTGACGGCGTGTCCTCCGAAAAATTTCTTACAGCGAGTCGCTTCCTTGCGTACCGATTTGATGCTTCCACGTCGGCGCTCGGATTTATCACTTCGACGCACGGCGGCGGCCGGCGGTTGAAGTTTGACCACGCTCAAAGGGTCTCGCATAATCTGGCGCATGAGGACTGCCATCATCCATCATCCTGTCTTTGAAGAGCACGACACGGGCGCGGGGCATCCTGAATGCCCTGAGCGTTACGAGGCGGTGATGAAGGCGCTGCGGGCCGATGCGGAGTTGTGGCCGAGGCTCTTGGAACTCGAAGCGCCGCCCGCGGCACGCGGCGTCGTGCAGGCCTGTCATACGACGCAGCACTTCAAGAGTGTCGAGCGCGCGATAGAGGAGGGACGCGGCTACTTGGACGCGGACACGTCGGTCTCTCTGCACTCGCTCGACGCGGCGTTGCGTGCGGCGGGCGGCGCGTGCCGCGCAGTGGACGCGTTGATGAGCAAAGAGGCCGACAACGCCTTTGTCCCGATGCGTCCGCCCGGCCACCATGCGACCGCCGACAACGCGATGGGCTTCTGCCTCTTCAACAGCGTGGCTATCGCCGCGCGCTACGCGCAGTCGCGCCATCGAGAGATCGAGCGCGTCGCCATCGTTGACTGGGACGTGCATCACGGCAACGGCACGCAGGGCATCTTCTATGACGATCCGTCGGTCTTCTTCTTTTCGGCGCACCAGTACCCTTGGTATCCCGGCTCCGGCACGCGCGGCGAGACAGGCGTGGGGCGCGGGCGCGGCTATACGCTGAACGCGCCTTTGCGCGCGCGCTCTCCGGCAGCCGAACACCGTCGCACGTTCGAGACCGCACTCGAAGAGATCGCCGCGAGGTTTCGACCCGACCTCATGATCATCTCCGCAGGCTTCGACGCGCACGCCAGCGACCCGCTCGGCCAGTTGATGCTGGAGGACGCAGACTTCAACTCGATGACGCGCACCGTCAAGGAATGGGCGCGCGAGACGTGCGCGGGACGCGTCATCTCATGCCTCGAAGGCGGCTACAACCTCGACACGCTCGGCGAGACGGCGCGCACACACGTCCGCACGCTCGCCGAAGACTAAGAGCGCACTTCAAAACGTAGAACTAATCACGGAAGGCTGAGCAGGGAGGCACGGGTCGTCTTAAACAATGCCCCACGCTGTCGCCGCGTGCGCCGGACGGCCTATGGCCGCGCGCATCATCGAAGACGAAATCGCTGCACTCGCGTCGTCCGGGTTGAAACAGAGAATGCGCATCGCCCGTAAGAGTAAAGTGTCGGACGTGGAAACATTTTTCCAATAGCTCAAAGTGATAACTCAAAACTCTGACGGTGTGCACAACGGGGGATGCGTCCTTTGCGAGAGCAAGGAGACGGGAGGAGCGGGATGAACTTCAATAA
>JBAVPI010000750.1:0-3643 GCA_049692915.1 Pyrinomonadaceae bacterium | reverse complement strand
CGGCGGCGAGTGCCACGTTGGCGAGCGCTTCGAGCAGGCGTGCCGCCGTGATGTAGAGCACGTGTTCGGCGTGGATGTGCCCGACCTCGTGCGCGATGACGGCCAGCGTCTCTTCGTCGTTCAGCCTTTCGATGAGCGCCGAATGCAGCACGATGACGGGGTGTTTGACGCCGCCTGTGAAGGCGTTGACGATGGGGTTCTGCTGGACGAACAACTCCGGCATCTCGACGCCGAGCGTCGTGCAGGCAATCTGCAACTTCGCATAAAGGTCGGGGCACTGCTGCGGCGTGACCTTGACGGCGCTCGCCGTGAAGATGACGCGGATCGCGGACTCGCCCGTCACTTCGAGAAGTTTCTTGAGGGCCGAATCAATGCCGGGAATCGTCCGCAGAGCGGCGAGCGCACGGCTGTCGGACGGATGCACGTATTCGTGCTTGTCGAGGTCTGCGAATTTCTTATGCGGCTTGCCCGACAGAGGCATGCGGCAGCGCCCGCACTTCGCCTGCTGCGCGCCTTCGCTGCGCGTCTGATTCAGTTGCCCGCAGTAGCGACACCGCACAGGCTCGCCGCCGTTTTCGTCCGTCGTGATTTCAATGTCCGCCATCTTTTTCTTCCTTCGGTAAAGACAAAATCCAAGGCTCGAATGAAACTGCCCGATGCCGCAAGTATCAACGATTGCGCGGCGCGAGGGCAAGCGAGGAAGCAATGGTCGGAACGTCGGAGATTAGCTGTGATCGGGAAGGCATCACCCGTCACCCAAGCGCCGACATCCAACATCCGCCTTAATGCCTGAAATGTCGCACGCCCGTGAAGACCATCGCGAGACCGTGCTCGTCGGCGGCGGCGATAATTTCCGAATCACGCACCGAGCCGCCGGGTTGAATGACGGCGGTGATGCCTTGCCGGGCCGCTTCGTCGAGGCCGTCGCGGAAGGGAAAGAAGGCATCGGAGGCGAGCACAGAACCCTTGACGGGAAGTTGCGCACGCATCGCGCCGAGGCGGACGGAATCCACGCGCGACATCTGCCCCGCGCCGACTCCCACCGTCTGCCCATCGCGTGCATAGACGATGGCGTTCGACTTCGTGTGCTTGCAGATTGTCCACGCGAAAAGCAGTGATGCCACTTCCTCGTCCGTCGGCGCGCGCTTCGTCACGACTTTCAAATCGTCGCGCGTCAGACGGTGCGCATCGCGCGTCTGGACAAGCATGCCGCCGGTGATGCGTTTGAAGTCCGGCCCTTCCGCTTGCCTCACCTCTCCCGCGCGCAGCACGCGCAGATTCTTCTTCGCCTTCAGGATTTCCAAGGCGTCGTCTTCATAGTCGGGGGCGACGACGACTTCAGTAAAAATCTCCGTGAGGGCGCGGGCCGCACTTGCATCAACATTGCGGTTGAAGGCGACAATGCCGCCGAAGGCCGAGACCGGATCGGTCGCGAGCGCGCGGCGGTAAGCCTCTTCGAGCGATAAGGCAGAGCCGACGCCCGCAGGGTTCATGTGCTTGATGATCGCGCACGCCGTCTCGTCGAAATCGCAGACGAGTTGCCACGCGGCGTCTGCGTCCACGTAGTTGTTGAAAGACATCTCCTTGCCGCTGAGAAGTTCAGCATGGGCGATGCCGCCGCTCTCTATCTCGCCGTCCAGTGCGCTTGAATAGAGAGCGGCCTGCTGATGCGGGTTCTCGCCGTAACGCAGATCGGAGGTTTTTTTCAAAGCGAGATTGATATGACGCGCGAGTTCGTCGCCGGATGCATCGCCCTCGGTGTCTCCGACATTCCCCGCATCAATGGTTCGCATCGCTTCGTCAACGTGGCGCTCGAAGCTTTCCGGCGAAGCGTTTCTGCCCAGATAACTGAAGATGTTTACGTCGTATCCGCTTGTTAACTTAAACGCCTTCCATGCCAGTTCGCCGCGCGTCGCGAGCGAGAGCGAGCCATTCGCACGGCGCATCTCTTCAATCAACGTCGGGTACGTGTCGGGAGAGGTGACGACCGCCACATCCTTGAAATTCTTCGCCGCCGAACGGATCATCGAGGGGCCGCCGATGTCTATCTGCTCGATGGCCTCGGCCAGCGTGACGCCCCCGCGCGCGATTGTCTGCTCGAAGGGGTAGAGATTGATGACGACCATGTCAATCAACTCTATCCCATGCCCGGCGGCGGCGCGCATGTGCTCCGCGTCGTCGCGGACGGCGAGCAGCGCGCCGTGGATGCGCGGGTGCAGGGTCTTGATGCGACCGTCCATCATTTCAGGAAAGCCGGTCACGTCCGCCACGTCGCGCACTTCTACGTCGGCATCGCGCAGTGCCTTCGCCGTCCCGCCTGTACTGAGCAGTTCGACGCCGAAGCCGCGCAACGCACGCGCGAACTCGACCAGTCCCGTCTTATCCGAAACGCTCAACAACGCACGCCGGATGTTCCTCAGTCCTTCTGTGTTCGGTTCACTCATAGAGAATAATGTCGGGTGACGGATTGACGGGCGGCGAGTTAAAACAGTTTCTTGCCCGTCACCCGCCAGTCGTCACTTCTTTAACGTGTATTCCTCTCGCAGCGAATGAACGCGTAAATTTCGTTTCGCAGGTAAAGTCAAGAGAACTTGCAGACGGTGAATCGGCCTGTCGCGAGCGTAGTCATTGGAGTAGTAGCCGAGCACATACTGGCCCGACAAGTCTTCGGCGATGGCGCGAAAAATCGCTTGCAAGTCATAGACGGCGTGCGGGTCGAGGGACGTGCGCGCATCGCCGACGACGAAGAATTGCCCGCCCGTCTTTTCCGCCAGATCGCGAAAGCCCTTCGACGCGGGACGCGGCACGAGTCGGCCTTCGCGCGGCGTGAAGAGGGGAAGGTGGATGACGTAAAACGAAACGCCCCGCTTCCTCGCTTCGTTGACGGCGTCGGAGGCACGCGCGACGCTCGCCGTATCGAGTCCGTCGCTGATGAGAATGGCAATCCGGCGTTCAGTCGGTCGGGTTGCGCCCGTCTCAAATGTTTTTACTGCGGCGAGCGCGGCGTCGAAGATCGCGGTGCGGCGGTCGTGCGTCGCCGCAAGGCGAAAAGCCGCGCCCGCGCTTGAAGCGTCCGAGGTGAAGGGGAGCGTGAGTCTGGGCAGTTCGTCGAACGCCATAACGGCGACGCGCGAGCGCGGGCCGAATTGAGAGAAGAGCGCGAGCGCCGTCTCCTGTTGCCGCTCGATGATATCGCGTGTGCTGCCCGAAGCGTCGAGCAGGAAGATGAGCGCGACATGTTCGGCCCCCGCCGCGAAGTAGGCCGTCTCGACTGCGCGGCCTTCATCGAGCACGGCGAAATCGCCACGAGTCAGGCCGGGAACGCGTCGCTTGTGCGAGTCGCTGACGAAGACGGGGATGATGATTAGGTCTGTGCTGACGCGGATGACTTCGTCTGTGTTCGCGGGCGCATCGGTTTGCGCGCGGCTCTCTCCGGCGGATGCCGAGAGGAAGAGCGCGAGAACAAAAAGTCGGGAGAAAATACGAAGGAATGGACGCCGTTGGAAAGTGTGCAGGTGGCACGCCGCGCGTTGAAGAATCAGGTCAGGCACTGAGCTTAAAACAGGAAACGCCCGAAAATCAGGATGCTCAGGATGACGAAGACGGTGATGATGATGACCTTGACGAGTGTCATGTCCGGCCC
>JBAVPI010000749.1:0-20734 GCA_049692915.1 Pyrinomonadaceae bacterium | reverse complement strand
GACATAGACTCAAGCATGCTATTTAAGGATAAAATTGCTCGTGTGCCAAAAGGTCGGAAGTTTAACATGCTGTTTAATTAGGCGTCAAGACTCCGCTTCAACTCGGACGGCATAAATTTAGACAAAGTAGAGCGAATCTTTATTCCTTGAGTTAATAAACTCTAACCTGACAAATTATTACTTAATTTCTGATCGCCGCCATGATTATTAGCATGAGAGGGGGCATCCATTTTACATTTTGACACAGTCAATTATCTTTACACCTGAAGGCAGTTAATTATTTGACTGCATTATACTTAACTCTCGATGTATAAATTAAATCTTGCCCTCGGCAGAAGATGTTTTATGGCTGTATTAATGGCTGTATTATTTGTTCATGTTTTGGAGATTTAAAATAAGCTCATAGATACGATTCAAATCATTTGCATCGTAATATTCGATTTCGACTTTTCCCCCAACACCATTGGGATTTGTTGAGATAGACACCTTAGAACTCAGAAAGCGGCGCAATTTCGTTTCTGCGGCTCTAATATTCGCGTCTTCCGGTAGCGTTGGTCGAGAAGTTCCTACAGTCGCGCTTTCTCCACTGACAATCCGCTTGATTGTGCGCTCGGTGTCACGCACAGAAAGCCCCTGACTCATCACATTACGCGCAACTTTTTTTTGAATTTCCGGGTCATCAACTCCTAAAAGCGCCCGCGCGTGTCCCATCGAGATTTTTTCTTCTTCTAATAACTGCTGTACGTCGTCGGGTAATCTTAGAAGTCGCAGGTAGTTAGTTATATAAGAGCGGTCGCGTCCAACTCTCTGGGCTACCATTTCCTGTGTCAATCCGAGAGTTTCTATTAATCTTTTATAGGCCTGTGCTTCCTCAATCGCGTTGAGTTCCTGTCGTTGTATATTTTCAATGAGAGCCAACTCAAGTACTTTGTCTTCGGGAATCTCACGCACCACGCAGGGAACTCGTTGCAGATTTGCGCGTTGAGCGGCGCGCCATCTTCTTTCGCCTGCGACTAATTGATACTTGCCGCCTCCCATTACACGAACCAGAAGCGGCTGAATTATTCCGTTCGACCGTATTGATTGAGCAAGCTCTTCCAAACGTCCTTCATCGAAATTTGTGCGTGGTTGAAGGCTGTTCGGCTCAATTAAATCAATCTCAATTTCAAGTAATTCCTCGTTACTCTTGGTTGGTGAATCCGACAGCAGTGCGCTCAAGCCCCGGCCTAGAACTCTTCTTGTCATGAGCCATAATCTCCTTTGCTAACTGAATGTAGCTTTCGGCACCACGTGATCGAATGTCATAAAGAATAATTGGCTTGCCGTAACTCGGAGCCTCTGCCAGACGGACGTTTCGTGGAATCACTGCTTCTAAAACCTGTCCGCCGTAAAAATCTCTTAAATCCGAGGCTACCGCTGAGGAAAGATTCGTTCGCTCGTCATACATCGTCAGCAACAATCCCTCAATTGTTAAATCGGGGTTTAGTGAGCGGCGAATCCGCGCCAAGGTGTCAAAGAGTTCCGTAACCCCTTCTAATGCGTAATATTCACACTGTATCGGAACTAAAAGGGAGTCGGCGGCTGTCAGCGCATTGAGGGTCAACAGACCTAGAGAGGGCGGGCAGTCTATAATTATGAAGTCGTAATCTTCCCGAACCTGACGTAGAACATCGCGCAGACGATACTCACGGCGTTCAAAATCTACTAATTCGACTTCGGCTCCGATAAGATTCTTATCTGCCGGGAGAACTTTCAGTAAAGGTATCTCTGTGTTTTGGAGGACATTAGAGAGCGGCTCATCCAGAACGAGGGCATGATATAAACTGCGCCTGAAGCTACCTCGCTGGATGCCAACCCCCGAAGTGGCGTTTGCCTGTGGGTCGGTATCCACTAAGAGGACTCGCATTTCTGCGATGGCCAAAGCTGCGGCGAGATTTACGGAAGTGGTGGTTTTACCGACTCCACCCTTTTGATTTGCCACCGCGATATTTTTTGACATTCTCACATCCTTTGTTCGCGGTTTGACGGATCAACGACAAATTATCATATCTTGTTGATTCAAGGCTAGACAATTAGCATCCTCAGCCGTAATTTTCCAACGGAAGACAAATTATATTGTCTTGGGACGCCTTTTTCAGATGTTTCACGTGACACGTTTCGAGTATGTGCCACGTGAAACATCGCAGGCGAGAAGTAATCAAGCCGCTTTTGATAGCTGGAGGCGGTAAAGAAGAGTAGAGAGCGCGGCAGGGGTTAAACCGGGAATTTTTCGAGCCTGCCCGAAATTCAACGGCTGTGCGCGTTCAAATCGCTCAACCATTTCGGGGGAAAGTCCAATCGAATGATAGTCGAAATCGGTGGGAATACGTAACCTGTCATGCTGATTCAATCTAGCAACCGTATTCTGCTGAGAATTCAGATAGCCCTGATAGAGAAGGTCAGCAAGCGCAGTTTCAACCTCACTCATGGTAATACCAACTTGAAAGTCGGCTGGTAAAAATTGCTGAATCTGTTGAGGTTGAACCGTCGGATGCTGCGCGAGTTGGGCGAGAGTGATCGAATCCCCCAAATCCTTCTCTAATAACCGGGAAATTTGGATATAAGTTTTATCTGAACGCTTAAAGCGCGTTTCACTAAAAGCATTCCTCAGATTGGAGATTCGGTCACGGCGTTGATTGAACTTTTCCCAATCGGAATCTCCGACAAGCCCCAAATCGCGTCCATACGGGGAAAGCCGCGCGTCGGCGGTGTCATGTCGTAAAAGAAGCCTGTATTCAGCGCGCGACGTGAACATACGGTAAGGCTCGTCAACCCCATTTTTAATAAGATCGTCAATTAAAACGCCGATATACGACTCTTCGCGGCTGAGTCTAAAGCCTTTTCGTCCCTGAACAAGGAGGGCGGCGTTAACTCCGGCCATAAATCCCTGACAGGCAGCCTCCTCATAGCCGGTTGTGCCGTTAATCTGGCCCGCGAAGAAAAGACATTGCACACGCGATGTTTGTAAAAAGGGCGTTAACTCACGCGGGTCAACAAAATCATATTCGATTGCATAACCGGGACGAATGATATTCGATTGACCGAGGCCGGGAATCTTCCTGACAAGCTCTTGTTGGAGTTCCGAAGGAAGCGAAGTGGAAAATCCATTGAGGTAAACCTCATGTGTATGATGGCCTTCGGGTTCGAGAAAAAGTTGATGACGCGTCTTTTCCGGGAATTTAACCACTTTATCTTCAATAGATGGACAGTATCGTGGCCCGACGCTCTTAATTTGCCCAGAATAGAGCGGCGATTCACTCAGATTAGCGCGGATGAATTTGTGTATCTCATCATTTGTATATCCCACAAAACAGGTGATTTGTGGCTGCACGATGTCTTCCGTGGAGAATGAGAAGGGAACTGGCCTTTCGTCCGCCAGTTGAGGGTCAAACGCGTCCCAGTCAACGGTGCGTCCATCAATCCGTGGCGGCGTTCCTGTTTTAAGTCGTCCCACAGGAAAACCCAGTCTTTTCAAACTTTCGGCTAACTCTATCGAGGCAGGTTCGCCCGCGCGTCCGGCGGTGTAAGTGCGTCTGCCTGTGTGGATTAGCCCGTTTAAGAACGTCCCCGTAGCGACGACGACGGCTTTTGCGCCCAGTCTTCTTGTGTCTTGAAGTTCGACGCCCAATATCTGCCCGTTCTCGACGATAAAATCAACGACTAGTCCCTGTCTCAGATGAAGATTCGGGGTGGCTTCGAGCAGGTGGCGCATTTCAGTGCGATACAGGGCGCGATCCGCTTGCGCGCGCGGCGC
Organism: Pyrinomonadaceae bacterium; assembly: GCA_049692915.1. Classification (GTDB taxonomy): domain Bacteria; phylum Acidobacteriota; class Blastocatellia; order Pyrinomonadales; family Pyrinomonadaceae; genus JAIVJG01. The sequence continues at coordinate 16,941 of JBAVPI010000749.1, read as the reverse complement.
TTGCACGGCAGGGCCACGAGAACGGTTCAAAAGACGGAATTGTATGCCCGTGCGATCAATGACACGTCCCATGATGCCGCCCAGAGCATCTATTTCGCGCACGAGATGCCCTTTGGCGATGCCGCCCACAGCGGGATTGCAGGACATCTGCCCGATCATATCGAGATTGAGCGTGACCAAAGCCGTCTCAGACCCCATACGCGCGGCGGCGGAAGCAGCTTCGCAACCGGCGTGGCCCGCTCCAATCACGATTACATCGAAATACTCGTCAAAACTCATATTACTTACCTATGCAGAACGTTGAGAAAATCTGTGACAACATATCCTCTGTGGTCGTCTCACCCGTGATTTGACCAAGAAACCGTAACGCGTTATGTAGCCCGACAAGAATCAATTCTTCACTGGCATGGGCCGTAACGTGCGTTTGGGCAGAGAGAAGAGAATCGGCAGTACGACGCAAAAGGTCGAAATGGCGCGCATTTGTGATAACGAATCCAGTTTCATGAAGATCATTTCCTGAAAATGGTTCCATTATAGCAGCTTTAAGGGCAGCCAGTCCTGTCCCCAATTTTGCCGAAACAGGAACTACTGTCACGCCGTCGGATAGATGTTCTACGCGGTGCGCATCAAAATTATTGAGATCGCTTTTATTTAAGGCTATTAAACGCCTGTTACCGGCTGCTTGCTCAAAAACCTCTTTATCCTCAACAGTAAGAGTCTGAGAACCATCAATAATTACAACCACTAAATCGGCATCTATCATTACCTGACGGGTTCTTTCGATGCCGAGTTGCTCAACCATGTCCTGAGCGATTCTGACGCCGGCTGTGTCTGTCAGGTGGACGGGAATGCCGGTGACATTTATCACTTCACTGATAGAGTCCCGCGTCGTTCCGGGCAAGTCAGTCACAATAGCCCGTTCGGACAGCAGCAAGCCATTGAAAAGGCTGGACTTACCAACATTCGGGCGTCCTACGAGGGCAACACGGATTCCCTCTTTGAGAAGTCGTCCGGTTGAGAAAGTGAGCGATAATTGTTCAAGATTCCGGATTAACGCGGAGAGTTTGGAGGCGATAGCTGAAGTCACGTCATCGGGCAGGTCATCTTCTACGAACTCAAGAGACGATTCAAGAGGGACGATTATTTCGAGCAGAGAATCTTTGAGCGGTTGAAGGCGCGCGGAAAGCTCGCCTCCTAGCTGGCGCGCCGCTTGACGGACGGCGGCTTGTGTCCGGGCGTCAATCAAATCCCTGATTGCTTCGGCCTGACTCAGGTTAAGCCGGTTGTTGATGAGCGCGCGCAGCGTGAATTCGCCGGGATCGGACGCGCGTGCCCCGAAAAGAAGCAAAGTATCCACAATATGCAGGAGAAGCGGCGGCGAGCCATGACAGCTTATTTCTACGACATCCTCGCCTGTGAAGGAGTGAGGTGCTTTGAAGTAAGTAATGAGAGCGCGATCTAAAATTTCGCCGCTGTCGGCGTCACGCAGGCTTCTCAGAAGCGCTCGATTAGGGTCAGGATTGAAATTCAGGTCGCGTAGGAGTGCGCGGATTAGTGCGAGCGCATCCTCTCCGCTGAGACGAATGACGCCGATACCACTACGCCCGTGGGGTGTGGAAAGAGCAACAATGGTGTCTGTTGCCTGCACTTTTTAAGGGAAAAGACTCGAATTACAGAGAAAAAGGGGGGCGACGTTTAATAAAGCGTGTTACCCGTCAAGCTATTTCTTCAAACTGACTTTGAGTCTGCGTGTGTTTCCTTCTCCGATGGATTCTGTGTGCAATCCTTCATCTTCGGCTAACTCAAGATGAATCACACGTCGCTCGTTGGCATTCATCGCCCCGAAAGTAAAGGGAACGCCAGAAGACCGCACACGTTCCGCGGCGTGACGCGCCATCGCGCGCAGTTCGGTTTCACGCATCGCACGGAAATCACCTACGTCGCAGATAAAACGCTCGCCACGTTCGAGGCTGCGAATGAAAGATTGATTGACGAGATGCTCGACCGCATCAAGAAGCTCTCCCCCCTCGCTCCGAAGAAGAGGGGAATCATCGCCATTAATATTCAAAACGCAACCCTGTTCTGAAGGATTTGTCGTTACGACAAGGTCGAGTCCGGCACTGACGAAAACATCATTCAGTAAGTTTTGAGCCTGCTCGTATGCTTCTTTCATGACACGATATACCTTGTAACTCTATATAAGGCAGCGGTTTCCGAGTCCCACATCAAGACGCGCGAGCCTCGTTCAGCTTCTTCTTCGCACGTGTGCCCAGACCTGTCTTTTCCGGTGGCTGCGGTTCCGTATCGTCCTCGGACTTAACCAGACGGTTGATGAGAACCTGTTGTCCGAAGCCCACCAAGTTACCCACGAGCCAGTAAACGAGCAGCCCTGCGGGCGCGCTCCACATGATATAGAGCATCATCGCGGGCATCACGATTGCCATCATCTTGCGTTGAAGCGGGTCGGCGGAAGGAGCCGGCGTAATCAACTGTAGGACGATCATCGAACCTGCCATCAAGATGGGGAGCATGCGGTAAGGGTCGGCTGCCGACAGGTCTGGCATCCACAGAAAGGAGGATTGGCGGAAATCTATGGAAATCGTAATCGCGCTGTAGAGGGCAATCAGGAACGGCATTTGAATCAAAAGCGGCAGACATCCGCCCAGCGGATTGCCCTCCTTCATCAAGCGTAACTGTTCCATCTGCAACTCTTTCAAGCGCGGATCGTTCTGTTTCATCGCCTTAATCTTCTCTTGCAATTCCTTCATCTTGGGCGCGAGTTTCTGAGCCTTCTTCATTGATTTAGAAGAACGCCATTTGAGCGGAAAGAAGAGTGTGTAAATAACGATGGTGAAGAGAATGATCGCGATGCCGTAACTTCCGGTTAATTTGTTGAGATATTTGATGGATGCGAGAATCGGGGAAGCCAGAGGACGCGTCACAGGCTTCATCCATCCGTAGTTGATTAACCCTTCGAGGTCAACCTGTCGGCCGGATAGTTTGCTGATTTCTTCGCTTGTTTTCTGTAATTGGTCGTGATCCTTGGGGCCTGTGTAGAGATACATCGGCGCACCGTCAGGGGAGACGGGGACATAACCGGTGATAAGATACCTGTCTTCAGACTTTTGTGCAGACCCCTGATAAGCGTACTTCTCTGTCTGGTACTCCAGACCGGAAACCGGCTGCGATAAAACCAGCGCCATCGCGAAATAGGTGTCGCCAATCCCGGCCCACTGTACAGGCTCGCCGACAACCCTTTTGTGCGGGCTGTCTTTGCTTGAATCTATGTCTGAGGCACTTGAACGTACAAGCTTATCTCCAGCAACCGTAATACCTTCGGGCGCTACGGAGTAAAAAGTATAGTGTGTCACACCCTGATCGCCGGTGCTGGGGCCGATGGTAATTTTAGCGTTGGGAATTGGCTGATTATTCTGGGAAATCTTTGTCTCTAACTTGACCGTGTAATGATCGGCGTCGAACGTCAAACGTTTAATTACGTCAAGGCCCGTGGCGGGATCGGCCATCCTAAAATCCACGGATTTCTGCTCGCCCGGATTAATTTCAAGCGAAGCCTTAGCATCCTCACCCTGAACGCCGCTAATCTGATAATTTCTGGAAGAAAGAATGCTGTCCAAGTCGTCTCGCCCGACGACCAGACGCAAGGGCGCTTTTCCTTGCTCAAGTCCATGAGGAGAAACGAGTTCGAGGGCTTGAGGGTTGTCTTTCGTGCTCGCAATGGAATAGAGAGGTTTGCCCTCGTTGGTGCTCTCCTTATTGCGCTTGATGATCCAGCTTGTCGCCACCGCTCCGCGGCTGTCCAAAACCACTTCATACAAGGGAGAAGAGACCGTCAGCGTCCTCTGGGGAACATCGTCGCCAACAGCGGCAACTGTTTCAGGATGCGGGGTTTGCGCGACGACCTGAGGCGTATTCTCAGGAACCGGCGCATTCTCTGTAGTCTGCTGTGTTGAGGGATCGGTATTATTTTGCGGCGGGCGAGCGGCGGGAAAAAAATAACTCCAGCCAAAAAGTATGATCGCAGAGAGTAAAAAAGCCAGTAAAAGACGCTTCTGTTCCATTTAATTCACAATCAAGCATCAAACGTTTAGCATTGAAAGATTTATGCGCAAAGTGGGTTAGTTAACCGGGTCGTAGCCGCCCGGATGAAAAGGATGACAGCGCAAAATGCGTCGGATTCCCATCCAAACGCCGCGCACAGTACCATATCGCTCAACCGCCTCCATTGTGTATTGGGAGCAAGTCGGAACAAAACGACAGGCGGGAGGGAGCAGCGGTGAAACGGCCACTTTATAAAGCTTTAGTGTCCCCACGATGAGTTTTTTCACCGTAATTAAAGATGAGTCTCGTCGGAATTAAGACGCTCGGACAACTTGACGCGATTGATGATTTCCTGAAATTCATTGAATGGAACCGAAGCCTTCACTTCCAGTAATGAACGTCTGGCGTTAAAAATCCAATCGCATTTATGTTGTAATCCTTCCAATTCCGCACCGCTCAGGCGAAAACTCTCGCGTAAGAGGCGCTTTGCACGGTTACGATCAACCGCACTTTTCGCCATCTTTCGCGAGGCAGTAATACCCAGACGATGCCGATTTAAGCCATTACTCAAGACAAAGACAGTCATAAAACGGCCTTCGTATCGCTTTCCACCTGCATAAACCGAACGAAATTCGGCGGAATTACGCAGACTCGCGCTTTCAGGCACTTGAGACACAGACTTAATAATGTGAAGGTGTCAAACGCTTGCGGCCCTTTGCGCGTCGCCTCTTCAAAACTAAGCGTCCGTTCTTGGTTGCCATCCGCGCCCGAAACCCGTGGGTCTTGGCTCGACGGCGATTATTGGGTTGAAATGTCCGCTTTGGCATAGCTCGAAATTTTCTCCTTAAACGAAAATCGTAAGACTATCCATTCAGTCCTCATCTGTCAAGGCGAGCAGTCCTGTGGAGCATTAATCTCGCCGCACAATTCGGGGCCGGACTTGAGAGAAGAAGCGGTTTCACAACACCAAGCGGGCAAATATCTATTGTTTCAAATTAATTCACTCTCCATTTTACCCTGCCCGGAGTTCCTTTCGACTTTTGAGGAAAAAGCCGACATTTTTGAGCATAAAATTTTTTCTTGTCACCCTGTGGATTTCTCTTGCATCTGAGACTCCCTTGTGCTAGTCTCGCGCCCGTTTCGCATCCGGCTGGTAACTGTAAACTATTGAAAGTAGAACACTTAAAGCAACACTTTAAGTATCATGAGTTTTTCCACAAGCCTGTGGAAAAACTTGTGGAAAACTTTCGATTCGGGTGCTGAAGAAGACTTCAAAAGGTGTTTTTGCAATATCTTCCGATAACTTGTTCAAAGCAGTGCTTGAGCAAACAAGTTATAGATATTGCATCCTTTTGATTCAGTACTCACTTAAACGTTAGATCAAGATTGAAGGCGGGAAAAACATGAGCACAGCAATCGAAAATCGAATTTGGGATAACATCCTCCACGCAGTTGAAAAGAAACTTAATCGCCAGAGTTTCGATACGTGGATTCGTCCCATTCGTTTTGATGGCTGTGACGAGTCGGAGCAAGTGCTTCACCTGCGCGCCCCCAATCAGGTCGTTAAGGACTGGGTGAGTTCCAACTATTCGGATGTGCTCGATGCTTCTCTCTACGAGTTGAATCTGTCCACATATCAAGTTGATTGGACGGTAGATGAAGAGTCGCAGGCTTCTAATTCGATGACCTCTGAGAATGATGAGGACTCGACGGCTTTCAAACTCAACGAAAAGAAGAATATTGATAAAGGTAACGGCAAGAGTTCAAGCCTCTTTTCGCTTCTTGAGGCCGCCGAATCGGACGGACTGACACCGGGGGCGACGACGTTCGTAGATATCGAGCCTCTGGAGCATTCGCTCAACCCTAAATGCTCATTCAACACATTCGTCGTCGGCTCGTGCAACCAGTTCGCACACGCCGCGGCGCTCGCCGTCGCGGAGGCTCCCGGTAAAACCTACAACCCTCTCTACGTCTATGGAGGCGTGGGTTTGGGGAAAACTCACTTGATGCACGCCATCGGCCACTCGATAAAGGAGCGCAATCGTTATTTGCGGCTCTCTTATATCTCAGCCGAGAAGTTCATGAACGAGTTGATTAACGCGATTCGTTATGACAAAACGCAGACTTTTCGTGAGAAATATCGCTCGATTGATGTCCTCTTGATGGATGACATACAATTTATGGCGGGCAAGGAACGAACGCAGGAGGAGTTTTTTCACACCTTCAATGCGCTTTACGACGGCCAAAAGCAGATCGTCATCAGCTCGGATTGTCCGCCGCGTGAGATTCCCACGCTGGAAGAGAGACTCCACTCGCGATTTGAATGGGGATTAATCGCGGATATCGAGCCGCCCGATCTGGAAACAAAAGTTGCTATTCTCAAACGCAAGGCCGATTTGGACGGAGTATTCTTGCCTGACGACGTGGCGTTCTTCATCGCCGGTAAGGTCAAAAGCAACATACGCGAGCTTGAAGGGTCGCTCGTGCGTCTGGTGGCGATTTCGTCTCTGAGGGGTCTGCCCATCTCTAAGATGCTCGCACAGGATGCCATCCGCAACATCGCGGAAGACGATCAACCCGCCGGCATCACCCTTGAGCAGATTCAACGCACCGTGGCGGCTCATTATCATTTGCGGGTTGATGATATTAAATCAAAAAATAACGCGCGCCAGATAGCAGTGCCGCGTCAGGTGGCGATGTATCTGTGCAAACGTCTGACAAAACACAGCTTCCCGGAAATCGGGAGGGAGTTCGGCGGTAAGCATCACACGACCGTCATTCACTCCGTGGACAAGATTGAAACGCTGGTTTCAAAGGATCAAAATTTCCACAGGGTCATTAGTGACCTTATGGATAATCTTTGCAAATAGTTAGGTCACTTTTCGGCCAAAAAGTTTTCCACAGTACTGATATAGAAGTAACCGTTTATTAGCATATACTTAACTAAGAGTTTTCCACATTTCCACAGGTTAGGCTCGGAGAGGGCCTGTGGAAATGTGGAAAACTTTCGGCAGAAATGTTTTTTCCACAAAACGTCAAAGTTTTCCACAACCTTTTCCACAGGGGCTGTGGAAAACAAACTCTTTACTTGCAACAGTAAAGCCACTTTTCCACATTTCCACAGGCCCTACTACTACTACTAGATATATAAATAAGGTATTTCTTAGTATAAGTATTAGAAAAGCACGCGCTGCTTAATCGAGAAATTTTGTAGTTCTTCATCAGGTTTTTAATCTCTTAGAGGAGTTCAGGAATGGAATTTACGATCAACAAAAATGTTCTTCAGAAAGAACTCGGATTCGTTCAGGGAACGGTCGAGAAGAAAAACACCATACCGGCTTTATCGAATATTCTCATCGAGTCGGTTGGTGAGAATACGATTCGCATCATTGGCACAGATTTGGACGTGACGCTTCGTTGCGAGACCGAAGCCGAAATCAAGACCCCCGGTACGATGTGCGTCGGCGCGCGCAAGCTTTTTGAGATCGCACGCGTGCTCCCGGATGCTCCCGTGAGTTTTCGCAAGGAGGAGAACAATTGGGCGACCGTCAAATGCGAGCACTCCAATTTTCGCATCGCCGGCATCGAGCGTGAGAGCTTTCCCGAAGTGCCGAGTTTCAAAACGTCCACGGTGAAACTACCGGCAAATATTTTCAAGACTTTCATTGACCGGACAATCTTCGCCATCACGCTGGAAGAATCGCGCTACACGCTGTCGGGCGCAAAATTCATACTAAACAAGTCCGGGGCCAAAATGGTGACGACCGACGGCCACCGTCTGGCCTACATCGAGCGCCAAGACCTCGGCGAGAAGGCTTCGGGTGACGGCATGGAAGTGCTCATCCCGCGCAAGACGCTGGCCGAGTTAACAAAATTGATGGCTTCCTACGAAGGAGAGATCGGCCTCGGCGCTGACGAAAACCACATCTACTTTGAAGTCGGGACGCGGCTTCTGATTTCTCGCACGCTGGCCGGACAGTTTCCAAACTACGAGATGGTCATGCCCAAAGGAAACGACAAGCGTGTGGAGTTTGACTCGGTGTTGCTCGGACAGGCGATCCGACGCGTCGCCCTGATGGCTGATGATCGCTCACACGCCATCCGTTTTCATCTGACGCCCGGCAGCCTGCACATCAGTTCACAGACCGCCGAAGAAGGCGAAGCACGCGAGACCGTCGCCACCGAATACGCAGGCGAAGAGGTCGAGATAGGCTTCAACGCTGCCTACTTGCAGGATTTTTTGAATGCCATGAACGATAGCGGCGTCGCCATCGAGTTTAAAGACGGAAACTCACAAGCGCAGCTTAAACCGACTTCGGATGACGGATACGATTACAGATATGTCGTCATGCCGATGCGCATCTGACGCATGGACAAATCATTGTTCGTCGTGGCGTTGGTGTTGATTCTGAAAGCCGGTCTTAAGCTCTCCGTATAGCGAGCAGCATGTGTTAACATCCGGCACATGCTGCTCGAATCAATTGAGTCACATCAATTCAGAAATCTGAGCGGCAAAGTTTTATGGGGCGAAGGTCTCAACATCATCTACGGCGATAACGGACAGGGTAAGACGAACTGGCTGGAAGCCATCTACCTGCTCGCCACAGGCAAATCTTTCCGCACACAGAAACCACAGGAAACAATTCGTTTCGGCGACGATCTGGCGGTCGTCCGCGGACGCGTCTCGCGCAGCCGCGACGTGCATCGTGATCTTCAAGTCACCATACAGGGCAACACCAAGTCGCTCTCCGTCAACGGCAAGCGTGAGGCCGTCGCGCGTTACCTGACACAGTTGCACACAGTCTCTTTCACCGCCGACGAATTGGAGGTCGTGCGCGGTGGGCCGGAAGCGCGCCGCAAGTTTTTAGATCGCGGCGGAGTCTCCCTACATCACTCCTACGTCCAGACGCTCGCCGACTATCATCGAGTTATCAAACAGAAAAATCGCTTGTTACAGAATGCGTCCGAGGCGGAGTTGAGCCTCGCCGATGCACGCGTTCTGATCAACCCTTGGAACGAACAACTCATAGCGCTCAGCGCCGTCATTCACAAAGCGCGCGTGGACTATGTGGAGCGTTTGAAACAGGCTCTGCAAACGCATCTGTTCGGGCGCGAAGAGATTACCATCCGCTACCTCTCGTCGCTCGAAGGCAAAGGTGATTTAAGCGATTACGAGTCGCTCATCGCCGAGCGTTTGCAGTTTCGCTTGCAGGCCGAGTTGGCCTCCGGTCACACGCTCATCGGGCCGCACCGAGACGACTTGGAAATCCTCTTCGACGGGCACGATATACGCACTTTCGGGAGTTCCGGCCAACAGCGTAGCGCGTTGATTTTACTTGATTTAGCAGCGATTTCGGTGTATCATTCGTGGTACGGTGAATATCCGATTTTTCTCATGGATGATCTGGATGCAGAGCTTGATCAGAAGCGGATCGGCCACCTGCTCGGATATCTCGAAGGTCGCACACAGACGTTTATTACGACCTCGAAAGAGAGCCTTGTCGAGCAGTTTGCCGCGCGTGCCAGAGTTTACGAAGTTAAGGGTGGCGAGACCTCTGAAACAGTGCCGCCCCAAACAGATTTAATTTCAACAATCTCGACAGGCACGGGCCGCATCTAAACTCTTGGGCCGTATTCACTTCGGCAACACTTAACCGATTAAGCAGGGAATTTTATGAGCAGCACTTACGAACAGGAGAGCGGTTTGTCAACAGCAACTTTACCAAAGAAGAAAAGCGCGACTTACGATTCGACTTCGATCACGGTTCTGGAAGGGCGCGAGGCCGTCCGTAAGCGCCCGGCGATGTACATCGGTTCGACCGGCGACATGGGATTGCACCACCTCGTCTATGAAGTGGTTGATAATTCCATTGACGAAGCCCTCGCCGGATATTGCGATACAGTGGAAGTCACCATCCACCTCGATAATTCGATTACGGTTATTGACAACGGGCGCGGCATCCCTGTGGATTATCACAAGGGAGAGAAAAAGTCGGCGGCAGAGGTCGTGATGACCAAACTGCACGCGGGCGGGAAATTCGACTCGAACGCTTACAAGGTGTCCGGGGGACTCCATGGAGTGGGCGTCTCTTGCGTAAATTTCCTCTCTGAGTGGCTTCGACTCGAAATCTGGAGGGATGGGTCAACTTACGAGCAAGAGTACAAGCAGGGCATCGCTGCGTCCAAACTGGCACTCACGGGAAAAACGCGTAGGCGCGGGACGAAAGTTACTTTCAAACCCGACTCTGAGATTTTTGACGTTTCGGAGTTCAGCTTTGAAAAACTCTCCGAGCGTCTGCGCGAAAAAGCATTCCTGAACAAGGGCATTCGCATCACGATTAAGGACGAGCGCGAAGAGACGGAACGCTCACACGAATTTTACTACCGTGGGGGAATTGGCGAATTCGTCAAGCATCTCAACAAGAACAAGACCGTTCTTCACGACAAGCCGATTTACTTTGAACGCATTGGCGATAACCTTTCCGTCGAGGTCGCGATTCAGTACAACGACGCTTACGACGAAAAGGTCTATTCCTTCGCCAACAACATCAATACGGTTGACGGTGGTTCGCATCTTTCCGGCTTCCGTTCGGCTTTCACCCGCACGATCAACGCCTACGCGCAATCTTCGGGTCTGGCAAAAAATTTCAAAACCTCGCTCACAGGCGACGACGTGCGCGAAGGCTTAGTGGCGGTCATCTCCGTCAAACTGCCGCAGCCGCAGTTCGAGGGACAGACGAAGGGAAAGCTCAATTCGGATGTTAAAGGAGCCGTCGAATCGTTCCTCAACGAACGTCTGACCGAGTATTTCGAGCAGAATCCGACTGTCGCCAAAAAAATCGTCGGAAAGGCGATTGACGCAGCACGCGCGCGCGACGCCGCACGAAAAGCCCGTGAGATTGTCCGAAAGGGTGCAATCGGCTCGTCAACGCTTCCGGGTAAGCTGGCCGACTGTCAGGAGAGAGACCCGGTTTTGTGTGAACTTTACATTGTAGAAGGGGATTCCGCAGGCGGAAGCGCCAAACAGGGCCGGGATCGAAGGAATCAAGCCGTTCTCCCGTTAAAAGGTAAAATCTTAAACGTGGAGAAGGCACGCTTCGACAAAATGCTCGGCCACAGCGAGATCAAAACCCTGATTACGGCATTGGGAACAGGCATCGGTAAGGATGATTTCGACGTTGCGAAACTTCGCTATCACAAAATCATCTTTATGACGGATGCCGACGTTGACGGCTCGCATATCCGTACGCTGCTGTTGACCTTTTTCTATCGTCAAATGCCGGAACTGGTAGAATTCGGGCATGTTTACATCGCTCAACCGCCCCTTTTCAAAGTAAAGCGTGGCAAGCGTGAGGAGTACATCAAGGACGAGAGATCAATGGTTCGCTATCTCATGCGGCAGGCCACCAATGATTTGAAAGTTACTTCCGCCGGAGTCAAGACATCCATCGAGGGGCGCGATCTGGCTCGCTCTCTGGAACAGATGGTTGAATTTAACAGGTACAGTGAAAAGGCTGTTCGCCGAGTTGGTAACGATGCACAGCTACTAAACCTTCTGTTAGAGGCATTTGGCGGGAACAAAGGTATCCTGCGAGATAAGGAAACAACTCTCCGTAGCGTCTTTCAAGAAGGCGAGCAGATGGCCCGTGTTGAAGGGGTACTGGCGGCCTCAGAATATTGGACAGAGCTTTCTTTTGACGAGGAGCATGGTCTCTGGAAGATTGAGACGATTGCTGGCGGAGGGTCGAAAGTTACTATAGATTGGGAACTGGCGAGTCACGTGGAGTTTCAGAAAGCGATGGAACTCTATAAGAATCTTGAGGATAGGTTGGCCGCGCCGTTCACCATAGGTGAAAACGGCTCCAGCGAAGAGGTTCCGACGCGAGAAGTTTTACTTGAGCGTGTGCTCGCATCGGCCAAGAAAGATTTGACGATTCAAAGGTACAAAGGTCTCGGCGAAATGAATCCGGAGCAACTCTGGGAAACGACGATGAATCCTGAAAAGCGCACCTTGTTACAAGTTAAAATTGATGATGCGGTCGAAACCGATCAGATTTTTACGGTGCTGATGGGTGATGCGGTCGAACCGCGGCGGCGCTTTATCGAGGACAATGCTTTGGATGTTAAAAACCTCGATGTCTAAGCGAAAATCACATGAATCGGTGTTGTTGAGTCTATTTGACGCATAACCCTGATTTGTGTAGAATGAACACACTTCCTCCTGTAGATATTTCCGCCGCATACACAAAAAGTGTGCGGCGGATTTTTTTTACGCGCTATTTTACAAAATGCCTGAATATTATCAAGCACTTGAAAGCATTGCGGTCTGAAATTAGCGAATGAGTACGAGTAACAGATTCGACGTGGTCATTATCGGGGCAGGGCCTGCCGGTTCTTTTGCGGCTGAAAAACTGGCGCGTGCGGGTGTCGGCGTGGCGCTGTTTGACGGGCGGCCATCGAACGAGGCCAAGGCATGCGGGGGCGGTGTCACATCAAAGGCTTTAAAGGCGTGGCCTTTCCTGCTCGAAGCCATCGGACGCACTGTGTCTGAAGTAGAGATGTTTTCGCCGTCCGGCAAGGCTGTCCGCCTTAAACTTCAAGAGCCGTTTGCGGTCTATTCGCGTCGCACCTTCGACTCTTATCTCCTCGAACGTGCGCGTCAGGCGGGAGCGAAGGTGTTTGCAGGGCGTGTCTCGGTGTCGTCGGAGAAGGACGAAACGGGCGTGTGGACAGTTAGCGCGCGGGGTGGTGAGAAGTGGTCTGGCAGCGTGCTGGCGGCGGCTGACGGTGCCAACAGTCCGGTCGCACGGCGTCTGGCCGGTGCGATTCCGAAGTCGGAGATGGAGGTGGCTTTCGGCTACCGGACGCCGCTTATCAGGTCGGGAGAATTTCCCACCGTGATCGCCTTCCTTCCCGGCTGGGCGGGCTATGCGTGGGCCTTTCCGCGGCTTGATCATCTCTCCTTCGGCATCGCGACTTCGCAGGACGCTTTTGACCACAAGACGCTTGATCGCCTCCTCTGGGATTTTATGGTCGGCTATTATCGCAGGAGCGCGGACGGGACGGCGGAACTGTGGGCTGCAAGCACACGAAGCTCTCAAGACACAACATCTGTCCATGATGGCGCGGCACATGATGACGGGTTGGAAGAAAAACTGCGTGCGACGGCGGAACGTTACGCAGCGCGCATTCCGGGTCTCGCGCCGGAGACTTTCGACAAGCGGCGGGCGGCGGGTGAAGACTGGGCATTACTTGGAGATGCCGCGGGCTTCGCCGACCCGGTGACGGGCGAAGGCATTTACTACGCACTTCGCTCGGCGGAGCTTTTCGCCGAAGCATTTCTTGAAGGGCGTGTTTCGGCTTACGAAGAAAAGTGGCGCGCAGATTTCGGTCGCGAACTACGCCGCGCCTCTCGCATGCGAGAGCGTTTTTACGGAAGCTTCTGGGGCGGCCCCTTCACTGACAGGATGGTCACTTTCGCGCGTCTGCACGGAGGCATCCGGCGCACACTCTGCGAATTGATTGCAGGCGATCAGGGCTATGCGAATCTCAAACGCACGCTGGCGCGGCGCGCGGTCTGGCCGCTCTGATTCCCCTTGCGCTGCCACGTCCAATCGCAAATTCCGCGCATGAAAAATCAGTGGAGCGGCTGTTCGTCTTGACCGAGCAGGATCGCCCGCGCTCGTTCGAGCGACGCGGCGTTGTCCAGTACGAGATCGAGTAGGGCGCGAATCTCCATAGCGTCCTTAGCGGTCGCGTTGGCGAGAGCGGTCAGAAGCTTGGGCACGTCGCGGATGCCTTGAACGACATAAAAGGCGATTCTCTCGGCTTCGACGGGGTCGCGCTCGCCGTCGGTCAGGGCGCGCGACAGGGAGCGGCGCACGTCCTCGAACAGATCAAACTCCATGCTCGATTCGTCTGGCTGCATCGGGGTTAACTCCGGGCTGCGAAAACCGTTTCGTTGTGCGAGAGATTGTTAAGAGCGCACGGTACGACAACTTATTCCGAACGCGCGAGGATTGTTTCTGCGCTCGTCACAGCAACGGGATCGTCCCCATCACCGGGCGGCGTCCGCCGCGTATAAGGGGCAAGACGGCGTTTGAGTTCATCGGGCACAGGTATCGAGTCGAACGTATCACGACGCACGGCCACAAGGACGAAATGCGCTTCGGCGAGCAACGCGATTTCGTCCTTGCGCCGCACTTCAAAATTCAAACGCAGCGATTTGTGTCCGACGCGACCGACATAAACGGCGACTTCGAGAAGGTCGTCCAAACGCGCGGCGCGGCGGAAGTCGCATTCGAGATGGGCGCGGGGCAACCAGATGTCGAGTTCTTCAAACATCACGCTATAAGGCAAGCCGACGGCGCGAAACAGTTCCGTCTCGGCGAACTCGAAGAAGCGTATGTAAGCACCGTAAAAAATAATGCCCGCCGCGTCAACATCGCCCCAACGGACGCGCTCCTCAATACGATACTTCAATGTTTCGTCCAAAGTCGCCGCCTCTCGATTCGCCATGCCATGTTCCGTCCCGCAGGCAATCATAGTCCCTCTTGAAAAAATAATCTAAGCGCGTGCGCCTCATTCTATTTCGAGCGCCTCTTCATAGACGCGCTCCGTCTGCGCGATCATGCGTTCGAGACTGAATCGTTCGCGCGCAGTCAGACGCGCTCGCGTGGCGAGGGAATGCCGCAGTCGCGCGTCGCCGAGCAGTTCATTGATGGCTTCGGCCAACGCGCCCGCGTCGCCGACTTCGACGATTCTACCGTTCACTCCGTCTTCGATAATCTCGCCCGCGCCCGCGGTCGCCGTCGTCACGACGGGCACGCCGCACGCCATCGCCTCAGCCGTCGCGAGGCCGAAAGCTTCCGAGTGTGAAGCCGAGACAAAAACGTCAAGGGCGGGAAGAATCCGCGCCACGTCCGCGCACCGACCGAGAAGGCGAACGCGTTCGTTCATCCCCGATTCGGAAATTAATTTTTCGAGACTCGCGCGATGCCGTCCGTCGCGCGACGCATCCTCGCCGACGATGACGAACTCGACCGCGCGGTCGTGCGTTTGTAAGACGCCTGCGGCGGCGCGCACGAAGTCCGCGTGTCCCTTCAGCGGACTCAACTCGCCGACAGAGCCGACGACGCAGAGGGCGCGCATTTGCAAATCGCGTCGCAACGAGTCGCGATCCGCAACGTGAGCGGCGTGCTCGAATCTCTCTACGTCAATCGCGTTTGTGACGACGCGAATCTTCCCGACAGGGAAAATGTTTTGCGCGCGGAGCGCGTCGGCTACCGCCGCCGAGACGGCGATGACGCGCGCAACGTTCGAGAGCGCCAGCCTGTGTACGCGGCTCAAAGGAAACAGGACGTGGCGCGTGATGACGAGACGGGCGGCGGGTGTGCGACGCGCGGCGAGGGCGGCGAGCGGATAGTCGCGCGCCATGTGTGCGTGGACGATGCGGATGCCTTCATCTCCGAGCAGTCGCGCGAGCCGCACGGCGCTGACAACGTCGAGCGAGTTGCGGAGCTGGAAGGCGTGAATGTTCCGCGCCGGGAGAACTCCTGAGAGTTCCGCGAGCAAAGGGGATTCGGGCACGAGTGCGGCGTGGACTTCGTGACCGCGCGCGGAGAGTCCGCGGGCGAGATCAATCAAGTGTCTCTCGCCGCCGCCGAGCGTGCGCGCGGAACTTAGTTGAAGGATTCTCACGGTGCGTCATTTGACGAGGCCGCATGGAGTTTAAGTTTCACGCATCGTCGTCTATCTTGGAGTTTCATCTGCGGAGGATGCGTGATGCGCCAGCAGGGATTCATCGTAACGCGAAAGAAGATCAGCCGCGCCCTCGTAGATGGCGACGCAGCCTGCGGCGCGCAAGTCCTCTTCGGGAAAGCCGCCGCAGAGGAAGCCGATTGTGCGCAAGCGAGCCTTGCCCGCAGCCTCCGCGTCATAAGGAGTGTCGCCGACGACGATCACTTCCGAAGGTTGCACGTCGCCGAGTCGTGCGAGCGCCGCCTCAAAGATGTCAGGGTGCGGCTTCGACTTCTCCGCGTCGTCGGCTGAAGCCTCTTCCTCGACGAGGTCTTCGATGCGCGCGATCTTCTTATAAGTTTTTACCTCGTCCTCCTTCGCGGAAGAAGCGAGCGCGATTCGTTTGCCGTCGGCCTTGATGCGCTCGAAGAGCGAGCGCACCGAGGGGAACGCGCGCGCGCGAGAGATGTATTCGCGCTTAAAAAGGTCGCCGCGATATTTCAGCATCTCTTCGCCGAACTCGTCGAGTTCTTCCTTCGAGAAAAAGACCGGCATCAACTGGTCGCCGCCCTTGCCGATCTGATAACGAACCTTCTCGAAAGGAATCTGTTTGCCGAACTTGGCGAACGCTTCCTGCCACGCACGCGCGTGCAGGTCAACCGAATCAACGAGCGTCCCGTCAATGTCGAACACCACGGCTTTAATCATCGAGACCATTCCCCCCATTTGAGTTAACTTGAAGCGATTGAAGACGACACACAGTATAGCAACATGACGCGGCGATCATCCGCCCGCACGGCGGCCATCCGTCACAACGCGGCCATTTTTCCGGCTGACGTTAACAGGACATTTCTGACGTTAACAGGACATTGCGGCCAGCTTTGTTTCGCTTCGATACGGACGGCGCGGCGGAAGTGATTTTCGTGGTTCGGCGCGCCCCGTGCGTTTGTATTGACCTTTCTCGCCTTAGCCCGCACGAAAAACCATGCGTCGAGGAATCGGCACGTCACTTGCCGTCTATGAAGTTTAGCAAACAGTGTCTTTCATCTTGTCGCGGCATCGCGCCGCATGGACGGGCATCAAATTAAGGAGCGCAACATGGCTAAACTTGTGACGGGAGTTTTCAAAACGCGTGTGGCTGCG
>JBAVPI010000748.1:0-15588 GCA_049692915.1 Pyrinomonadaceae bacterium | reverse complement strand
GTCAAAGGGAGTGGCGCGGGAAACTCTCCGACCGTTGCCGCAGGGTCTTTCACCGACCTCCGACTCTGCCCTCCGACCTCTAATCTCTGACCTCCGGCCTTTGCCCTCTTAAATCGTCCCGTACTGCTTCTCGTAATAGTCTCGATACTCGCCGCTGCGTGCGCGCGCGACCCAGTCAGTGTTTTCCGCGTACCACTCGACGGTCTTGCGCAGGCCCGTCTCCCACGTCTCGCGCGGACGCCAGCCGAGTTCGGTCTCGATCTTCGCCGGGTCAATGGCATAGCGGCGGTCGTGGCCGAGACGATCCTTGACGTGCTTAATCAGAGAGAGCGGCTTGCCGAGCGCCGTCAAGACCGACTGCGCGACCTCGATGTTGCGCCGCTCGTTGCGCGCGCCGACGTTGTAAGCCTCGCCCGTGCGCCCCTTTTGCATGACCATCATGATGGCGCGGCAGTGGTCTTCGACGTAAATCCAGTCGCGCACGTTCCGACCGTCGCCGTAGAGCGGGATCGCTTCGTCGCGCACGGCGTTCGAGAGCATGAGCGGCAAAAACTTTTCGGGAAACTGGCGCGGGCCATAGTTGTTGCCGCAACGCGTCACGACCGTGTCGAGGCCGAAGGTGTGCTGCGCGGCGCGGACGAGATGTTCGGCGGCGGCCTTTGACGCGGAGTAAGGACTGTTCGGCTCAAACGGCGACGCTTCGGTGAAGAAGGCGTTGTCGTCTTCGGGCAGGCTGCCCATCACCTCGTCGGTCGAGACCTGCACGAAGCGCTTGACGCCTGAGGCGCGCGCCGCGTCCAAAAGAACCTGCGTGCCGAGAATGTTGGTGCGCAAAAATTCGTCAGCCGAAGCGATGCTGCGGTCAACGTGCGATTCGGCGGCGAAGTTGACGATGGCGTCCGTGCCTTCGTCGAGCGCGGCGCTGACGGCCTCGCGGTCGCAGATGTCGCCGCGCACGAAGCGGTGGCGGCTTTCGTCGAGTCCCGTCAGGTTGTCGAGATTGCCCGCGTAGGTCAGGGCATCGAAGTTGACGACGTGGCAGTCGGGAATTTCCGCGAGCGCCATGCGGACGAAGGCGGAGCCGATGAAGCCCGCGCCGCCCGTGATGAAAAGTTTATGCATAGAAATTTATCGAATGCTGTTTCGCCGCCTTCGAGCCTTCCGTCGCGCCCTGCCGACGCGCGCGTCGCTTGATGTACCGCTTGCGGCCTCGCTTGTCAGGCGACGACTTTGACTCCGGCGGGCGTGCGGCGGGTTGCACAGGCGAGAATAATCAATGTCAACGAACGGGCGAGTGTATGTGCGCGTGCGAAGGGGTGTCAAGAATGCGTCGGCCATCGTTCATTCGGGCACGAACCCGAACACGTCCTGATGATTGTCCCACGCCTGATCCTCGAAGTAGACCTCGCGCCAGCGCGCCTCCGACATCAGACGCCTGATCCACGCGGGCGAAGTCAGCGAAATGCCGTAGCCGGAACCCGCCTCGTATTCGGCGAAGCCGTAGCCGCTCGCTTCGTAGCCGTCGAGCAGACGCGCCTCGTCCTCCGCGCTCAAGCCGTAGCCGAGAGTTTTGTGACGCATGCGATAGACGGGGCCGGAGCCGTGCGCGGTGAAGACGAGCAGCCCGCCCGCCCGCAAATTTTTGCGGAAGAATTGCATCGCTTCCGCGATCTTCTTTTCGTCGAAATGCGTGAGCAGGCTGCCCACCCAGATCAAGTCGAAAGGCTCGCCGAGGTTGACTTCGTCAAGGTTGACCGAAGAGTGTATGCCCGTTGCGCTCAACCCGCGCGCACAGAAATCAACCCCGTCCCTTTCGAGGTCTGAGGCGGTGAACTGCGCGTCCGGGTACGCGGCCTTGAGAAATCTGAGGACGCGACCGTAGCCGCAAGGGAAGTCGAGCACTCTCTGCGGCTTCAGTCCGGCGGCTGTGACGGCGCGACGGATCGCGCGCGAGGCCGAGAGGCCGACGCCGAAGTAGTGGCCGAGGCCGAAGTGGAGCATGTTGTCGGCGGGATGAATCTTGCGACTCACGCGCCTGAGCAATGCGCGCTCGCCCGCGTCGAGTGCGGGGAAGGGAACGATGCCGCCTTCCGGGCTTGAGAGCGCCAGCGGGGGAATCGGCAGATACTTTTTGAGCGACTTTAATTTAGTGCGAATGCCGAAGCGGTGCATAGACTGTCGGAGGATTCCCGTCGTTCAGGTTAATAAGGTGATAGATTCAAAGCGGCGGGAAGCATAACATCCGGCGTGAGGGCGAACAAGACGCGCGAAATGTCGCGGCGATTCGAGGGGCAGGGCAGACGCGTGGCGGAAGATTATTTGTGCGAGCGCATCTCTCCCACGCTGACCTCGTCACCGCCGGAAAACCCGTGAAGCACAAGCATCTGCGGGCGCGCGGAAGAATAACCGCCGCTTGACGGGCGTGTGCGCGAGTGACTAGACTGACCAACTTTGCAGTAGTCGAAGTAATTCACCTTGGATGAGCGTGCGCGGGCCGTGGACGGGAGACGCTTTTTTTTGACCTCCTTGCTGTCGCGGGCCGCTTTTGATTTCAGCCTGATGGTTCTTACAAAGAGCAACAGCGCGGACGCGGCGGGCGGGCAAATTTTGACGCAGCCGGAGACCGCCGCCGCAACGCCGCCGCCTTCCACTCCCCAGACGTTGCCGGACAGGCCGCTGGTCGTCATCGAGCCGCGTCACACGTGGGCCGGTGCTTCCCTGAGCGACCTTTGGGCCTACCGCGAACTGCTCTACTTCCTGACGTGGCGCGACGTGAAGGTGCGTTACAAGCAGACGACGCTCGGAGTGGCGTGGGCCGTCCTGCAACCGCTCTTCATGATGCTCATCTTCACGCTCTTCTTCGGGCGTCTGGCGGGCATCGCGTCGGACGGCATTCCCTATTCGCTCTTCGTCTATGCGGGCCTTCTGCCGTGGACGTTCTTCGCCGCCGCCGCGAACACGGGCGGTAACAGCGTCGTCAACAGCGCGGCGATGATTACCAAAGTCTATTTCCCGCGCATCATCGTGCCGACGGCATCGGTCGCCGCCGCGCTCGTGGACTTCGCCATCTCGTTCGGCATCCTCGCCGCGCTGATGATTTATCACGGCGTCGCGCCGACGTGGAAGGTCTTGCTGCTCCCGGTCTTCGCCGCTCAGTTGACGGCGCTGGCGCTCGGCTTCGGCGTGTGGATGTCGGCCTTGAACGTCAAGTATCGCGACATCAAATTCGCGCTTCCCTTTGTCATCCAGTTGTGGTTCTTCGTCTCGCCGATTCTCTACCCGGTAAGTCTTGTGACGGGAAAGACCGACCACCCTGCGCGCTGGCACTGGTTGTTGTCGCTCAACCCGATGACGGGCATCGTCGAGGGCTTTCGCGCCTGTCTCTTCGCGCAGAAAAATTTCGATTGGACGGCCATCGCGGTCTCGGCGGTCATCACGCTGGCGCTTCTCGCCTACGCCGCGCTGACCTTCCAGCGGATGGAGAAAAGTTTCGCCGACATCGTCTGAAGACGACGGGCGACGAAACGATAATTGATGAGACCGATGATTAAAGCCGAGGGCGTGGGCAAGGAGTACCGGATCGGTGCGCGGGCCGAGTCCTACGCGACGCTCAGGGAGACGCTCGCGGGGGCTGTGCGCGCGCCGTTGCGGTGGGCGAAGCGGCGCGGTCAGGCGGCGACGAACTCCTTCTGGGCGCTCGAAGATGTCGGCTTCGAGGTGCTGCCGGGCGAGGTGGTCGGCGTCATCGGAAGAAACGGCGCGGGCAAATCAACGCTCCTGAAAATCCTCTCGCGCGTGACGGAGCCGACGACGGGCCGCGTCGAACTCTACGGGCGCGTCTCCAGCCTGCTCGAAGTCGGGACGGGCTTTCACCCGGAACTGACGGGCCGCGAGAACATCTTTTTGAACGGCGCGATTCTCGGCATGCATCGAGAGGAGATCGCGCGCAAGTTCGACGAAATCGTCTCCTTCGCCGAAGTGGAAAAGTTTCTCGACACGCCCGTCAAGCGATACTCTTCGGGCATGTACGTGCGGCTCGCCTTCGCCGTCGCGGCGCACCTCGAATCCGAGATCATGATCGTTGACGAAGTGCTCGCGGTGGGAGACGCGCAGTTCCAGAAAAAATGTCTGGGCAAGATGGGCGACGTGGCGAAGGGCGGGCGCACGGTGCTCGTCGTCAGTCATAACATCGGCGTCGTCAATTCGCTCTGCTCGCGTGCCGTCTATCTCGCCGACGGGCGCGTGCGCGCCGAAGGGCCGGCGGAGGAGATCGTCAACGCGTATCTTTCCGAGACGCTTGAGACGAAGTCGCACGACCTCGAACGCCTGCGCGTGAGCGGTTTCGGCAAGCATCTACGGTATCTCGACATCGGTCTCACGTCGGGCGACGGCGTCGGCAACGTCACGTTCGGACAGCCGCTCGAATTTGCGTTGACCGTTCACTCCGACGACGACCTGCGGGATTTGAGCATCGGCGTCAGCATCTTCAGCGTGACGGGCGCTTGCGTCGGCTCGCTCGTGACGCGCGAGAAATTCTCAGCGCGGGCGGACGAGACGATGCGCCTGCGGCTCGCCGTCTCGCAACTGAGCCTCGCGCCCGGCTCTTACTATTGCAGTTTCAGCGTCGGGCGCGGCGGGCTTGATTCCGCGCGCGTTGACATGGAGGCCGTCGTCGGCGTCCCTTCGTTTCAGGTCTTGCCGATGTCCGACGATAAGGATGATCCCGTCTCAAACTGGTATCTCTCATGGGGAAGCATCGTCTTCCGCGACGCGCGGCTGACGGTGGAGGACGACAGGCAGTTGATGAATGAAGAAGCGTTGAAGGATTGATTCGTTGGCCTGAGATTCTTCATTGATTCAATGAACGGGCGGGCCGGTCAACCCGGTCTTTCTCCATTCATCATGTCCGTTTGAAAACGAGGAAGGCCGCCGTTAGAATTTCAGGCCGGTCGCGCGCGTCTCCCGCAGAACACAAGGGGCTTTAAGAGAAGATTCATGAGCAAATTCGACCCGCTGGAATACCCGATCTGTCTGACATTCCCCGCGCGCCTCGCTCCCTCGGCGTGGATCGAGCACGTGCCGTTCGCGATGTGTTTGATTGACGCGATGCGCCCGCGCGTCTTCGTCGAACTCGGTTCGCACTACGGAGTCTCTTATTGCGCGTTCTGCCAGTCGGTCAAGGAAGTGGGGGCGCAGACGAAGTGCTACGCCGTGGACACTTGGCAGGGCGACCCGCAGGCGGGCATCTACGGGCAGGAAGTGCTCGACGAGTTGCGCCGTCATCACGACCCGCTCTACGGCAGCTTTTCGCGTCTGCTCCAGAGCACGTTCGAGGAGGCCGCGGAGCATTTCCCTGCCGGCTCGATTGACCTGCTGCACATTGACGGCTTTCACACTTACGACGCCGTGCGCGCCGACTTTGAGACGTGGCTGCCGAAGATGAGCGAACGCGGCGTCATTCTCTTTCACGACATCAACGTGCGCGAACGCGACTTCGGCGTCTGGCGTCTGTGGGACGAGTTGAAGGCGAAGTATCCGCACTATGAAGTGATGTACGGTCACGGCCTCGGCGTTATCGCCGTCGGCACCGAGACGCCCGCGGCGCTCGCGGGTCTCTTCGACGGCGCGGAGGAAGAGTTGCGGCGCGTGCGCGAGTTCTTCTATCAACTCGGCGTGCGTCTCGAAGTCGCGCAGGAGTTGGAGTCGCTCAAACAATCCGTCAAAGACCGCGACGAGAGGGCGCGCGAGCGCGAACAGCGCATGCGGCAGGAGCACCCTCTGCTCGCGCGCACGAGCAATTTTCTACAGGTCTGCGCCGACGAGGGACTGGGAAGCGCCGTCCGTCTCGGCGTCACGAAGGCGCGCGGCAAAGTCACGCCGGGTGCGGAAGCGACGCGGGATGCGGACGACGCGAAGGAGAGCAATCCGGCGGAGACGACAGCAGCGGCGGCGGCGGCGCGCACGTCCGGTTGATTGTCGGGAGACGGACGCGCCGCGCACGCCGGACAAGCGACGCGAGGGTCTGAGGTGGGAAGTGTCAGTTGAGAATTCATTAACTCAGGACTCGCCGAACTCGCCGCAGGTCTCTGTCATCACGCCGCTCTATAATTCCGCGGCGTTCATTCGCGAGACGCTCGACAGCCTGCTCCGACAGACGTATCCACACTGGAAATCAATCCTCGTGGACGACGGTTCGACGGACGACACGGCGCAAGTCGTCGAGCCGTATCTGGCCGATTCGCGCTTCCGTTACATCAGGCAGGAAAATCAGGGCATTGCCGGGGCGCGCAACACGGGCCTGCGGGCGGCGAGTGGAGAGTGGGTCTGCCTGCTCGACCACGACGACCGCTGGCTGCCTGAGAAACTCGAACGCCAGTTGCGCTTCACGCTCGCGCACAATTACGACATCACGGGCACGGACGCCTTCATCGTCCGCGGCGCGGAGCGTTGGATTTACAGCCGGGGCTTTCCGGCAGTCGCGGAAGAACTGGCACGCGCCGCGACGGACGAGAGCGTGGACGTTTTCGGCCTGCTCATCCGCGTTAATTTCATCTGCACCTGCTCGGTGATGCTGCGTCGCGCGCTGTTTGAAAAGCACGGGCTGTTGGACGCGCAGGCCGTCCCCGCGGATGATTACGAGATGTGGCTGCGCTGCCTGCCGGAGGCTCGACTCGGCTTTCTCGGCGAACCGCTCGTCGAATACTTTTCGCACGAGCGCAACTTCTCGCGTAACGAAGTGCTGATGATTGAAAAGATCATCTATGTCTTGCGCAAGCACCGCGCGCGACACGCCGGAGACGCCGTGCGGCGCACAGGGTTCGACGCCGCGCTTCTCTTTCAGTACGAGGCGCTGTTCACGAAACTGCTCGACGCTCACCAGTACGGCGGCGTCTTCAGTCATGCGTTGCCGCTTCTGTCGGAGGGAGCGGAAGGGCGGCGCGTCTTCTCGAAGGCCGTCGGCGCTCCGGCGCTCGCACGCCTCGTCCACTCGATTCAGCATCGCCTCGGACTGGCGCGCGTGTGAAAGGATAGGGAACTCTTTTTGCGGATTCTTTTCGTCGCCATGCCTGACAGCGTGCACACCGCGCGCTGGATCAGGCAACTCGCGGGGCAGGGTTGGGACGTGCATCTCTTTCCCGTCTATGATGCCGCGCCGCATCGTGATTTAACCGACGTGACGCTGCACACTTTCTCGACGGCGCGTACGGCGGGGATGAATCCAAGCATGCGACTCGCCGGGCCGTACCCTTTGCGCAAGGGCGGATACCGCGCGCAACTCTGGGCGCAAAAGTTGTTTCCTGAGCGGATGTCCGGCCCCGCGCGCCTCGCGTCCGTCGTTGAACGCCTCAAGCCGGACATCGTCAATTCGCTTGAGATGCAGCACGGCGCGTACCTGACGCTCGCGGCCAAACAAATAATCGGCGACGCGTTTCCCCCTTGGATGATGAATTGCTGGGGCAACGACATCTACCTGTTCGGGCGTCTGGCGGAACACGCTCCGAAGATTAAGACCGCGCTCGCCGCGTGCGACTATTTCACCGCCGACTGCAATCGCGACATCGCGCTGGCGCGCGCGTTCGGCTTCGCGGGTGAAACATTTCCGGCCCTTCCCGGCGCGGGCGGCTTCGACATCGAACTGGCGAAAGAGTTGCGGCCTCCGGGGTTGACCTCCGCGCGGCGCACCATCGCCCTCAAGGGTTATCAGAACTGGTACGGGCGCGCATTGACGGGCCTGCGGGCCGTGGAACTCTGCGCCGACGTGCTGAAGGATTATTCCGTCACGCTCTATTTCCCGAATGACGACGTGAAGTTGGCCGCCGAGTTGATGTCACAAAGGACGGGCATCGAGGTTGAAATCTTTCCACACGCCTCTTACGAAGATTCGCTCAGGATGCACTCGCGAGCGCGCGTCTCGCTGGGCGTCTCGATCAGCGACGGGCTGCCGCTCTCGGCGATGGAAGCGGCGCTGATGGGTTCGTTCCCCGTGCAGACCGACACGAGTTGCGTGGGCGAGTGGCTGCGCGACGGCGAAGGCACGCTGCTCGTCCCGTCGGATGACGCGGAAGCGATTGCGCGTGCCCTGCGCCGCGCGCTGACCGATGATGATCTGGTTGACCGCGCCGCCGAACTAAACTTCCGATACATCTCCGAGCATCTCAGCCTCGAAGCCGTGCGCCCGCAAGTGCTGGCGATGTACGAGAAGATTGACGCGGCGAGCGAGAGGCGAAAATGAGCATCGAGAATCGCACAGGGGCTGAGACGGGTCGCGTCGTGGTGCTCGGCGGGTGCGGGTTCATCGGCAGCCACGTCTCGCGTGCGCTGATTGCGACGAATCGCCCCGTGCGAATTTTTGATAAAGTCTATGCGCACCGCGGCCTCGTCGAGGACATCGAGTCGGAGGTCGAAATCGTTGAAGGCGACATCGCGCGGCCCGACGATGTGCTCTCGGCGCTCGACGGCGCGGAGACGGTCATCAATCTCGTCCACACGACCGTGCCCGGATCGAGCATGCTCGACCCGGCCTACGACGTTGAGAGCAACGTCGTCGCGTCCGTGCGCTGGCTCTCGCGCCTGACGGGGACGAGCGTGCGCCGCCTCGTCTTCGTCTCGTCAGGAGGGACTGTGTACGGGCTGCCGCAGAAAGATTTGATTGACGAGCAACACCCGACCGACCCGATCAGTTCATACGGCATCACGAAGCTGGCGATTGAAAAGTACGTGGCGATGTATGCGTCGCTGGCGGGCGTCCGTCACCTCACGCTGCGCCCGTCGAACGTCTATGGCGAGGGGCAACGCCTGCACATCGGGCAGGGCGTCATCGGCGTGCTGGCCGACCGCGCGCTGAGAGGTGAGACGCTCGAAGTCTGGGGCACGGGCGAGAGCCTGCGCGACTATCTCCACGTTGAGGATTTGGTCGCCGCCATCGTCCGACTGGTTGACTACGCGGGGACGCGACAGGTTTTCAACGTCTCAAGCGGGCGCGGGCATTCCGTCATAGACATTCTGGCTATCTTACGGCGCGTGCTCGGAAGCCTGCCGGAGGTTACTTACAAGGCCGCGCGGGGCTTTGATGTTCCGGTCAACGTGCTCGACTCGTCGCTGCTGCGCGCCGAAACGAATTGGGAGGCGCGCGTGCCGCTCGAAGACGGCATCGAGCGCGTCGTCCGTTGGCTCGAAGGCGAAGGGGCGCGGGAAGCGTCGCGACCACCAGCGCCGCGTCCCTGAACGCGGGCAGTGATTTCGCACGAAGATTGAGCGCCACTTGTTAATGCAAAACTTATTTTGATGAAATTTTCTGGAGGCCAAAGATGAACATACTGGTGACGGGGGGCTTAGGGATCGTCGGGACGGGGCTGGTCAACGAACTGCGCGCGCGCGGCCATCACGTCGTCTCGTGCGACGTGGCGCACCAGCCGGACGAGGTCGGGTTTTCTCTGCGCACGGACGTTAAAGTCCCGCTCTACGCGCGTTGCGACGTGGGCGAATTCAGGCAACTCGAACGCGTCTTCGAGAAGCTGGGGCCGTTCGATTACGTCTATCACTGCGCGGCCGAGTTCGGGCGCTGGAACGGCGAAGACTTCTACGAAACGCTCTGGCAGACGAACGCCATCGGCACAAAGAATATGATTCGCCTGCAAGAACGCCTGAAGTTCCGGCTCATTCATTTCTCTTCGTCCGAGGTTTACGGCGACTGGCCCGAATTGATGGTCGAGAGCGTGATGGACGAGTACGAAATCAAGCAGATGAACGACTATGCGATGACGAAGTGGGTCAACGAAATGCAGGTCAGGAACTCCGCGATTCAGTACGGCACGGAGTCGGTCGTCGTGCGTCTCTTCAACACCTACGGGCCGGGCGAGTATTACAGTCCCTACCGCTCCGTCAACTGTCGCTTCCTCTATTGCGCGCTGATGAATCTGCCCTACACGGTCTTTCGCGGGCACTACCGCACCTCGACGTATCTGGCCGACACCGTGAAAACGGCGGCCAACATCTCCGAAAATTTCAAGCCCGGCGAAACCTACAACATCGGCGGCGTCTCGCACCATTCCATCGAGGAACTTTCAGACGTGGTCTTGAAGGTGACGGGCGCAGATTCGTCGCTCGTGCAGTACCGCGAGTCGGAGATTCTGACGACGAAGATCAAGCGCGTTGATGTCTCGAAGTCGGCGCGCGACCTCGGCCACAAAAATTCCTACAGTCTGGAAGACGGCATGAGGATCACCGCCGACTGGATGCGCGGCATCTACAACGTCCGTTGAAGGAGACTTCGCGCGCGAAGGGGCGGCGACTAACTTTATGAGTAAAGCACTGGTGACGGGAGGGGCTGGCTTCATCGGCTCGAACATCGTGAGGCTGCTGGCCGGTGAAGGCTGGGACGTGGTGGTGCTCGACAACTTTTTTTCCGGCCACCGGAAGAATCTCGAAGGCGTTCAGCGCGTCAGTCTCGTCGAGGCCGACGTGCGCGACGCGGAGGCGGTCGAACGGGCATCGGCGGGCGCGGAGGTCGTCTTTCACCTCGCCGCTTCGGTCGGCAACATCCGCTCCATCGAGCAGCCCGTGGAGGATTCCGAGGTCAACGTCATCGGCACGCTCCGCGTGCTCGAAGCGGCGCGGCGGGCGGGCGTACGCAAGATCGTCTATTCGTCTTCGGCGGCCATCTTCGGCGAGTTGAAACACATCCCGATTCGCGAGGATCACCCGGCGGAGCCGGACTCGCCCTACGGCGTCAGCAAACTCGCCGCCGAAAAGCAGTGCCTCGCCTACGCGCGGCTCTACGAACTCGAAGCCGTCTGCCTGCGCTACTTCAACGTCTATGGCGTCAACCAGCGTTACGACGCTTACGGCAACGTGCTGCCCATCTTCGCCCATCGCCTGCTGCACGCAGAGCCTTTGACGATCTACGGCGACGGCGAGCAGACGCGCGACTTCATTAACGTCCGCGACGTGGCCCGCGCCAATCTGCTCGCGGCGGCGGCGAGCGGCGTCTCAGGCGCGTTCAACGTCGCTTCGGGCGAGTCCGTCACCGTCAATCAACTCGTCGAGATGCTCGGCGAAGCGACCGGCCTCGCGGTGTCGGTCGAACACGCCCCGCCGCGCAAGGGCGAGGTGCGCGACAGTCTGGCCGACATCTCTGCGGCGCGCGCGGCCCTCGGCTATGAGCCGCTCGTCGGGCTGCGCGAAGGACTCGCCGAGTACATGAGTTGGGCGAAGACGGAACTCGTCTAGCGGGATCGCCTGTGTGGTCGAATCGTCTCCCTGTTGTCTCAAGATGAAAGTCGCTTTTCTATCTCATAAACTGCCGCCTTCGGGTTCCGGTCAGGCCATGATTATCTACCGGATGCTGGAGGAGTGCAGTCCCGACAGCTACTGTCTCATCTCGCCGGAGGTCTATGACTTTGACCGGCTTCAGCCGCAGTACGCGCAGGCTTTGCCGGGGACGTATCATCATCTGCCGCCCGCCTTCAGGTTGAAGAGGGGCCACCGCTTCGGCCTCTCCCGCCTGCGCGAGAGCGTCAACATCCCCCTCGCCGTGGTTCATTACGGGCGGCGCGTGGCCGACATCATCCGGCGCGAGCGTTGCGACGCCCTCGTGGCCTGCACGGGCGATGTGACGCACCTGCCCGCGGGATTGCTGGCGAGTCGTCTGGCACACGTTCCCTTCTACGCTTACATCTTCGATCACTACTCGTATCGTGAATGGCAGAACCCGTCCGCCGCTTTCTGGGCGCGTCGCTTCGAGCCGTGGGTGATAAGGAAGGCGGCTGCCGTCATCTCTCCGAACGAGATTCTGCGCGACGAATTGCGCGGGCAGTACGGCGTCGAGGCAGAAGTCATTCACAACTCTTTCGACATCTCGCCTTATGAGAAAAATGCACAGCCGCCCGCGTCGCCGCGCCGGGATGAGGCCGCGCGGGAAACAGACGATGAGGTGAAGATCGTTTACACGGGCGACGTGTACGAGGCTCACTACGATGCCTTCCGCAATTTACTGGCGGCCCTCGAATCGCTGGGGCGACCGGGCGTCAAACTGCATCTCTACACAGACCGTCCGCCGGAAGAACTTGCCGCCCACGGCATCAAAGGCCCCGTCGTCCATCATCCGCATCATGCGATGGCGGAGATGCCGCGCATACAGATGGAGGCCGACGCGCTCTTTCTGCCGCTCGCTTTCGACTCGCCGTATCCCGACCTCGTCAGAACCTCCGCGACGACGAAGCTTGGCGAATATCTCGCGGCACGCCGCCCCGTGCTGGTGCATGCGCCGCCGGACTCTTTCGTCTCGTGGTATTTTCGCAAGCATGAATGCGGCGTCGTCGTTGACCGTTTAGACCCGGCGTTGCTCGCGGAGAGCATCGGGCGGCTGCTCGATGACGTGAGGCTGCAACAAGGACTCGGCGAGCGCGCGTGGGCGCGTTCGCTCGCCGACTTCGACATCCGCGACGCGCGCGCGGCGTTCGCCGGTCTGATCAAACGCGGTACGGGCAAGGCGGGCGACGCCTGAGGAGATTCGCCGTCGAGTCAGTCATGTCATCGAACTCAAACACAGAGGCCCGTCAACCGCTCGTCAGCGTCATCATGCCGACGTACAACTACGGGCACTTCATCGCCGAGACGCTGGCGAGTTTGCGTGCGCAGACGTATGAGCATTGGGAGTGTTTCGTCGTGGACGACGGCTCGACAGACGATACCGCCGAAGTCGTCCGACGTTGCGCCGCAGGGGACGCGCGCGTGCATTACGTGGCGCAGAAAAATCAGCGGCAGGCCGTCGCCAAGAACACCGGGCTGGCCGCAAGTCGCGGGCGTTACGTGCAGTTTCTCGACGCGGACGATCTGCTGGAGCGGCGCAAGTTCGAGCGGCAGGTCGAATATCTGGAAGAGCACAGGGACGTTGACATCGTTTACGGCGGGATGCGCTATTTCGTCACGGGGCGCGAGCGGGAACTGTTCTATTCGATGGTCGGCGAAGACAGAATGTGGATGGCGGAAATCTCCGGCGCGGGCCGCGAGGTCGTCCGGCAGTTGTTGATTGACAACTTCATGGTGATTAACTCGCCGCTCGTCCGGCGCGCGGTCGTCTCGGATGTCGGCGAGTTCGACGCCGTTCTGCCGCCGGTCGAAGACTGGGATTATTGGATTCGTTGCGCGCTCGCGGGCAAGCGTTTCGAGTTTCAGGATTTCGCGGAGACGCGCGCTCTCGTCCGCTCGCACCCGGCCTCTTCCAGCAAACAGAGGCCGTCGTCCATCGCCGCTTTTCGACTGATGCGCACGAAGCTCGACGCGCTGTTGCGGGACGACGAAGAGTTGCGCCGCTTCAACCGCGAGATGAGCGCGCAGTTCGAGGCCGCCGTCGGTCTGGAAGCGACCGAGAACGGCGAACGGCTGCGGAGCGTTCGTCAGTTTCTCCGGGCCACGGCGTTGAGCAGCAGGCTCAACGGCAAACTCCGCTGGCTGGCCTGCGCGCTGGCTTCCACCGCCCTGAGCGGGCCAAGCGTCAGGCGACTGGCGACCTTTACGCCCACTTCCGCGCCCCCGCGCACGCGACCTGCGGCGGGCGGCGACACTCTGAAATGATTCTTCGCCGGTTGTGCGCGCGGCGCTCGTGAGGCAGGATTAGCGGTCGCGCCCTTGCTCGCTCGCGCATGTGGCGGTCGTTGAGGAGAGTTGATGCCGCGGCATGATGGAGGCCGACCGGCGACGTAGCTGAAAGAATATGATTATCGAGGAAACAAAACTGAAAGGCGCTTTCGTGATCGAGCCGAAGAGGATCGCGGATGAGCGCGGCTTCTTCGCCAAGGTCTGGTCGCACAGAGGATTCGACGAACCGGAGTTCGCGCGGATGGTCGAGAGCAACCTCTCGTTCAGCCTCAAACGGGGGACGTTGCGCGGGATGCATTTCCAGCGCGCGCCGCATGGTCAGGCCAAGATGGTGCGTTGCACGCGCGGCTCCGTCTATGACGTGATTATTGACTTGCGGCCCGACTCGCCGACCTTCAAGGGGTGGGTCGGCG
Source organism: Pyrinomonadaceae bacterium (assembly GCA_049692915.1). Taxonomy (GTDB): domain Bacteria; phylum Acidobacteriota; class Blastocatellia; order Pyrinomonadales; family Pyrinomonadaceae; genus JAIVJG01. Next base: position 1,576 of record JBAVPI010000748.1, on the reverse strand, counting down.
TCGAGTTGTCGGCGGAGAATCGCCGCACGCTCTGCGTCCCCAGAGACTTCGCGCACGGCTTCCAGACGCTCGAAGACGAGAGCGAAGTGGTCTATCTCGTCTCCGACTTCTACGCGCCGGAGACCGCCGGCGGCGTGCGCTGGGACGACCCCGCGTTCGGCGTCGCGTGGCCGCACGTCGAAGAGCGCATCATCATTCCCAGAGACCGTGAGTACGCAGACTTCACTTTATGAAAAAAGCTCTTATCACAGGCATCACCGGACAGGACGGCAGCTATCTGGCCGAACACCTCCTCGAACTCGGCTACGAGGTTCACGGACTCGTGCGCCGCGTCGCGCTCGAAGACCCCCAGCACCGCTTCACGCGCATCGAGCCGCTGCTCGAACGAGTCACGCTCCACGCCGCCAGCCTCGAAAGTTATCCGAGCATCTTTCACATCATCAGCAAGAACGAGTACGACGAGTGTTATCACCTCGCGGCGCAGTCGTTCGTCGCAGAGAGTTTTGCCGACGGCTTCTCGACGATGAACACGAACATCAACGGCACGCATTACATGCTCGCCGCGCTGCGTGAGTTGCAGCCCGCGTGCCGCTTCTACTTCGCCGGGTCGAGCGAGATGTTCGGCAAGGTGCGCGAGACGCCGCAGACCGAGGCGACGCCCTTTCACCCGCGCTCGCCCTACGGCATCAGCAAGGTCGCGGGCTTCGACCTGACGCGCAACTATCGCGAAGCCTACGACATGTTCTGCGCGTCCGGGATTCTCTTCAACCACGAAAGCCCGCGGCGCGGTTACGAGTTCGTGACCAGAAAAATCACTTCGACCGTGGCGCGCATCAAGTTGGGGCAGGCCACGGAGTTGCGCCTCGGCAACCTCGACGCGCGGCGCGATTGGGGCCACGCGTGGGACTACGTGCGCGCCATGCGTCTCATGCTGCAACAGCCCGACGCTGATGATTACGTCGTCGCCACGGGCGAGACGCGCACCGTCCGCGAATTCTGCGAGCGGGCCTTCTCGGAGGTCGGTCTTGACCCGGACGAGTACGTTAAAGTTGACGAGAGATATTACCGCCCGGCGGAAGTTGACCTGCTCGTCGGCGACGCATCGCGCGCAGAGGCCACGCTCGGCTGGCGGCCCAAATACACCTTCGACGAGATGGTCAGCGAAATGGTGAAGGAAGATTTGAAGGCCGCCGCGCAAAGCCCTCTGAAGAGTCGCGAGGTTGCCAAGTCTTGAAACCGCGAGCGCGCGAGTAGAGAAGCGCGCAGCCTGTGTTTGGGGCGCGGCGCGGCCTTCGTACGGTAAAGCGCGAGCGTTCGGAAGTAATCGAAGATGATCTCGGTGGTCTGCGTATTCAATGACGGAGAGGTGTTGGAGCGGCGTCTGCTCGCGAGTCTGCGCGCGCAAACGTCGCCGCACGAACTCGTCACGGTGGACAACCGCGAGTCGCAGTTCGACAGCGCAGCCAAAGCTCTGAACCGTGGAGCGCGTCGCGCACACGGCGACTGGATTATCTTCGCGCATCAGGACGTGGCGCTGCTCTCGCCGGACTGGCTCGCGCGTTGCGAAGAGATGCTG
>JBAVPI010000747.1:0-2133 GCA_049692915.1 Pyrinomonadaceae bacterium | reverse complement strand
CGTCTCGCGCGCGCCGTCAACGCCCTTGCGCGTCGCGTCGGCCAAATCTTCGCGCAATTCGCGCCCGGACTTCGGCGCAAACAGCAGCGCCATGATGGCCCCGACCGTCCCGCCGATGACGAAGTATGTGAGCCGCGTCGAGAGGTCTGCGTCCTCGCGCGAGCGTTGCAGTTGTTTTGACATCACCCCGTTCTCCTCACAAAAGAAGCTTCACTTAGACGTTCAAATTCTTTCGCGCCCCACGCTTCAACACCGGCCTCGCACTATAACAAATGCGCTCGAAGCGGCGCAATGAAAAGAGACTGGAAGCTTGAAGCTCGAAGGTCGTGCGCCGAAACCATAGACTTGCCGGAAGCTCCGTCTTTCAAGAGATTTTAGGTCTCAGACCTCAAGCCTCTACTCATCTTCTTCCTCCGCCTCGCCCTCATACTGACGGAGTTTGCGATAGAGCGTTTTGCGACCGATGCCGAGGGCGCGAGAGGCGCGCGTCTTGTCGCCGCCGGTGTAGTCGAGCGTGGCTTCGATGGCGCGGCGTTCGATCTCGTCAATGGTGGATGGGACGTGGATTTCGAGCGTTATCTCGCGACCCTCTTCGGCGGCGCGCTCGCGTTCACCGCGCACGCGCGCGCGCTCGTCGTGGACGCCGCCGCTGATCGCCTCAGGCAAATCGTCGAGTTCGATCTGGCGACCCGAAGCGATGATGACGGCGCGCTCGACGGCGTTCTCCAGTTCGCGCACGTTGCCCGGCCAGTCGTAGCCTGTGAGCGCCCCCAACGCCGCGCGCGAGATGCCGGAGATGAACCGCCCTGTCTTGAGTTTGTAGTGTTCGAGAAAGTGTATGACGAGCGGGTGAATGTCGCCGGGCCGCTCGCGCAACGCGGGCAGTCCGATGGGAAAGACGGAGAGACGATAGAAGAGGTCGGAGCGGAACGTGCCCGCCTCGACTGCCCGCTTGAGTTCGACATTGGAAGCGGCGATGACGCGCACGTCGCCCTTCATCACCTCGCCGCCGCCGACGCGCGTGTACTCTCCGTCCTGAAGGACTCGCAGCAGACTGACCTGCGCCGCGAGACTCATCTCGCCGATCTCGTCGAGAAAGAGCGTGCCGCCGTCCGCCTCTTCAAAACGTCCACGGCGACGCGCGTGCGCGCCCGTGAACGCGCCCTTCTCGTGACCGAAGAGTTCGCTTTCGAGCAGCGATTCGGGAATCGCGCCGCAGTTGACCTTGACGTAAGGGCCGTCTTTGCGCGGCGAGTTGTAATGGATGAGATTGGCGAGCAACTCCTTGCCCGTCCCCGATTCGCCCTGCACGAGCACGGAGGTCTGCGTGTCTGCGACGTTCAAGGCGAGTTCGATGGCACGCCTGAGCGCGGGCGCTTGCCCGATGATGCGCGACTCGGAATGGCGCTCGTGCAAAACGTTCTTGAGCCGCATCACCTCGGCTGAAAGCTGGTCGCGTTCGAGCGCGGTGCCGATCTGCACGGCGATGCCTTCGACCAGAGCGACTTCGTGCTCGTCGAAACTCTCGCGCGATTCGCTCCAGACGAAACCGAGCAGGCCGAACGTCTGTTCACCGATGCGGACTGGCGAGACGAGGGCGGCGCGCCCGCCGAGCGTGGCGTTGAAGGCGAGACGGACGGGCGGCGGCAGCGTCGAATCGAGGAGCGTCAACGTCCGTCGTTCGGCGAGCAGTTCCATGACGGCGGGGAACGCCGTGATGTCAATTGACTTGCCGTGCGTCTCGATGAGATCGCGCACGCTGCGCGTCGAGACGTGCGGCGCGGCCTTGAAGGCAGCGAGCGAAATCGCACGGCCCGACGGCTCGATCACGCCGAGTGCGCAATAGTCCGCGCCGACGAGCGCGATGGCACGCTCCAAAACATTCGAGGTCACTTCGCCGAAGTCGGAGCGTGCGTTCAGTGTGTTGGCGATCTCAAGCAGGGCGCGCGTGCGGTCGGCCTCGCGCTGCTTGTCCGTGAAGAGGCGCGCGTACTGGTAGCCGACGGCGATCTGTCGGGCGATTGACTGGAGGAAAGCAACCTCTTCATCGAGCCAGTGGCGCACGGCGCGCGTCGTGTGCAGGCCGACGAGTCCGAGCACCTGACCGTCGAGCACGACGGGCACGATCAGGAG
>JBAVPI010000746.1:0-4016 GCA_049692915.1 Pyrinomonadaceae bacterium | reverse complement strand
GTTCAAGAGCCACTGGAGTTCGGCGTGTTCGGGCACGTCCGACTGCACGAAGATCGTCGAGACCTTCGGGTCAATCCCCGCGGCAAGATAGATGCGCGCCACGTCGCGCGTCCGTGCGGCGAGCGTCAGCGGGTCTTGCGGGACGCCGAGCGTCAGCGCGTGAAGATTGACGACGCAGAAGAAGCTCTCGTATTCGTGCTGGAGGTCAACCCAGTTGCGGATCGCGCCGAGGTAGTTGCCGATGTGCAGATTGGCCGTGGGCTGGACGCCGCTGAAAATTCTCTTGCGCATGAAGTTAAAACCCGAGCAGGAGATAGCGAATCAACATTCTGACCGGGCTGAAAATCGCGCTAAAGACTCCGAAGTAAACCGCCGCCAGTAGAATGAGGTAGCCGTACTGTTCGAGTGTGTCGAGAACCGGCCCCATGCTCGCGGGCAGAATCGTGCTGAGCACCTTGCTTCCGTCGAGCGGCGGGAACGGCATCAAATTAAAAATCGCGAGCGACGTGTTCATCATCAACATCATGAACAGGAAGAGCGTCACGGGTTCAAGCCACGAGCCGCTGCCGATGCCTCGCCCCGACATCACGTTCCACAACATCTCTTGCCCTACAACACCGGCCACAAGCAGCGACTTCAAAACCCCGAAAGCGAAGAGCGCGATGGCCGTGTTCGCCATAATCCCCGCGAGCGAGACCATCACGTTGGCCTTGTCCTTCTCGCGCCACTTGAGCGGGTTGACCGGCGTCGGCTTGCCCCAACCGATGAGCGGAATCGAAACGCCCGCGCTCGCGCCGAGGAATCCGACGATGGGGATGAGCAGCGTCCCGATGGGGTCTGTATGCGCGACCGGGTTGAGCGTGACGCGTCCCAGAAGGTACGCGGTGTCGTCACCGTACCTGTAAGACATCCATGCGTGCGCCGCCTCGTGTGCCGAAATCGCGAACAGCAGCACGACGAGGTAGATAATTAAATTCGCGAAGATACTGGAATCAAGCATTTCAACACAGACGGCGAAAACTTCAAGCAGTGAGTCAGCAAAAGTAGCATGACGATTTTAAAAGAGCAATCAGCGGTCAGCCGTCAGCTACGGGTGAAAAAACAACTGCGGCGTGGTCGCCGACGGCGCGACGCACAAGTTTATCCGAAGCCTTTTGCCCGCCGCCGGGATTGCCGACCAGCTACGGCAAAAGCGTGCCCTTGATGCCGAGCGGCAAGCTGTAGACCGCTTCGCTCGTGGCGACGATCATCTCGCCTTCTGCGCTGAAAGCGAGGCCGATGACGTTCATCCCGGCGACGAAGAGTTCAGCGTCGCGCCCCTCGCGGTTAATCCTGACGATGCCTCGACGACCATGCAGCGAAGCCGCGACGTACAAACTCCCCTCGCGGTCGAACGCCAACCCGTGCGGCCTGCCGAGTCCTTTGTAAAAGACGCTCGTGCGTCCGTCTTCATCAACGCGCGTGATGGCTTCGCTGCTCGAAGCGGTTGCGCCCGTCACGTAGAGCGCGCCGTCCGGCCCGAAGGCGAGATGATAGGCGGCGACCGAAGGCTCAAGCAGGGCGAACACTTCCGCATCTCCGATGCCGTTGACGCGATGGATAGTGCCCGTGCGGTCGCCGACGTACATGCGACCGGCGCGGTCGAAGGCCAGCCCCGTCGCCACGCCGAGGTTGCGCGCGAAGACGGCGACTTCCTGAAACGGCGAGACGCGATAGACGTTGCCGTCGAGTCGGCTCGTCACGTACATCTCGCCCGTAGAGTTGAAGGCGATGCCGGTCGGGTTGGTGATCTCGCCGTGGATGCTCATCAACTCGCCGCCCGCCTCGACGCGGTAGAGCGAGACGGGCACGCGCTGCCCGCGCGAGCCGGAGCGCGTCACATAGAGCGAACCGTCCGACGGATCGAAGGCCGGGTTGGCGACGATGTGCAAATCTTCCGCGAGTTTTCCGCCGACAACGAGCCGCGACGTGTTGGTTCGATACTCGCCCGCGCTCTCAAGCGCGACTTCCGTCTCGCCGCCTCCGGCATCTTCCGGGACAATCGCCAGCACGCGTTCCGGCGACGCCCCGACGAGGCGCGCATTCAAGCCGTCGAACTCCGCACGGCAGGCGCTTAGCTCGCTCGTGTCGTAACCCGCGCATTCGATTGAGACCTCGCCGCCGGGAATCGCCGCCGCCGGGTCAATCCGCACAATCTGCCCGCTACTCATTCCACATCTCCAACCCAAAATTTCCGGACACTCGCCCCGACACAGACTCCGGCGATAAATATCGCGTCTCCGCATTGCGGTCTCCGCAACCGCGCTTGTGCCGTCCATTGGTCGCTTAGATTTTGTCCATGATACGATGGTCGCATCAAGACTGTCTATTCGGTTGACGGACGGAGCGAGGAATCGTCCGACGGCGCGTGCGGCGACCGGGGGACGCAAGCGAGGGGAGATTAATATCAGCAACGTACAGGGCAACACGCAGGGACTGAAGCCCAACCAACTGCGACGCATCGAAAAACTTTACTCGCGGCGCATCTCGCCGCAGCAGATCGTGACGCCCGAATTCGCGCGCCAGCTCTCCGAACTGTCGCACGAAACCCGCCGTCAGATCGGCGCGTTGATTGACCGCAAGGGCTACGTCGAGTTCGTCGTCGTCGGCGACGCGCGGCGCATCGAATGGCCCGACCTGAAACGCACGCGCGTCGGCGAAGACCGCTTTCGCGGCCTGCGCGCCGTCCATACGCATTTGCGCGGCGAAGAATTGACGCAGGACGATTTGAACGATCTCGCGCTGCTGCGACTCGACCTGATGGCCGCGGTGGACGTGAACGAGCGCGACGGGCTGCCCGGCAAAATTCGCGCGGCGCACCTGCTGCCGACCACCGCCGAAGACGAGGCCGACGACGGCGACGAGATTAACCACGCCTCTTATGCGTTTCTCGAAGCCCCGCTCGCTTCGCAACTCGACGTTGATTTTCTCGACCTCATCAACTCGCTCGAAGAAGAGATCGCGCGCAACCGCCGCGCGGGGCGTCGCGCTTCCGTCAAAGACCGCGCCATCCTCGTCGGCGTGACGACAGGGTCTGTCTCCGACGCGGAAGAATCCATGGCCGAGATGCGCGAACTCGCGGCCTCGGCGGGCGTCGTCGTCTTTAACGAAATCATTCAGCGCCGACAATCGGTTGACCCGCGCACGGTGCTCGGCAAGGGCAAGCTCGACGAGTTGATCGTGCGCGCGCTCCGCCTCGGCGCGGACATGATCGTCTTCGACCGCGAACTCAGCCCCGCGCAGGTGCGTTCACTCTCCGAGGCGACCGACCTCAAAGTGATTGACCGCCCGCAACTCATCCTCGACATCTTCGCGCAGCGCGCGCAGACGCGCGACGGCAAGATTCAGGTCGAACTCGCGCAGTTGAAATACATGCTGCCACGGCTCATCGCGGGTCAGGATTCCGCCTTCTCGCGTCTCGCGGGCGGCATCGGCGGGCGCGGCCCCGGCGAGACTAAGTTGGAAACCGACCGACGCCGCGTGCGCGACCGCATCAACCGTCTCGACAAAGAGATCGAGTTGCAGCGCGAGCGCCGCCAGCAGCGACGTAAAAATCGCACGCGTCGAGAGCTTCCCATCATCTCCATCGTCGGTTACACGAACGCGGGCAAGTCCACGCTTCTCAACACGCTCACCGCCAGCACCGTCCACGCCGAGCAGCGCATGTTCGCCACGCTCGACCCCACCTCGCGCCGCCTGCGTCTGCCGCGCGAGCAAGAGGTCATCATCAACGACACCGTGGGATTCATACGCGATCTGCCGCCCGACTTAATCGCCGCCTTCCGCGCCACACTCGAAGAGATTGACGACAGCGACCTGCTCATCCATCTGATAGACGCCTCGAACCCGCGTTGGGAACAGCAGGTCGAATCGGTCGAGAAAATCCTCTCCGACCTCGGCCACACGGACATCCCGCGCCTCGTCGTTTACAACAAGTCAGACCTCGTCGCGCCCGAAGAGATGGAAGCCATCCTGCG
>JBAVPI010000745.1:0-5450 GCA_049692915.1 Pyrinomonadaceae bacterium | reverse complement strand
GATATTGTCTCTCAGGGGTCTTTTCAAATGCCGCTTGCGTCAATGGTGCGTGCCCTGTGCAAAGCGGCGACCAGCGGCTCGGACATCCTCTATGATGTCATGATTAAACTCGCGCTGATGGTTGACGCGACGGCGCAAACCTACGGCTTGGCGACGTTCGCGCAGAAAAACGGAGAGCGCCCGACTTTGAAATGGGTGGAGGGACTTGACCAAGATGAGATCGCCGACGCCGAAACACGCGTGACGGCGGCGCTGTCGAAAGCGGAAGGCGCGCTCGTGATGAATGCGGGCGATCATGTCATCTGCCTTGTCCTGTCAATCGCGACGGCCAATCGCGAGGGTGCGGCGATCTACGGACGCTGTGTGCGACCGCTGACGGAAAAGCAGGCGAGTGAATTAAGGATGCTCTCGGACGTGGCGCAGCTTGCGCATGCACACGCGCTTTTACGTGAAGAACTTCATCAGCCCGCCAACTCGCCTGCCCACGCTGTCCTCGCGGCGACATCGCTGCCGGGCATGGTCTTCGTCAGTCGCGCGATGTCCGAGTTGGCGAGGTCTGTCGAGCGTGTGAAGGACTCGGACTCGACCGTGTTGATTACGGGTGAATCGGGCACGGGTAAAGAACTTGTCGCTCGTGCCATTCATCGCCTGAGCCGGAGGGCGCAAGCACCTTTCATCCCCTTCAACTGCACGGCAGCGCCCGCCGATTTGATCGAGAGTCTGCTCTTCGGTCATCGCAAAGGTTCTTTCACGGGCGCGCACGCCGACCACGAAGGACTCATCCGCGCCGCAGAGGGCGGGACTCTGTTCCTAGACGAAATCGGCGACCTGCCGCTTCCGTTGCAGCCGAAGCTCCTACGCTTTTTGCAGGAGGGCGAAGTGCACACGCTTGGCGAGCGTGCGCCGCGCCGCGTCAACGTCCGCGTCGTCGCCGCCACGCACAAAGAGTTATTAAAGGCTGTGCGCGAAGGCACGTTCCGCGAAGATTTGTACTACAGGGTGGCCGCGCTCGCCGTTCACGTAGCGCCGTTGCGCGAGCGGCCCGAAGACATCGCCGCGCTCATCTCGCATTACCTGACGCACTATGCGCGGCGTAACGACCGCGCCATCTCCGGCATCACCGCCGAAGCGATTCACGTGCTCCAAAGCTACTCGTGGCCCGGCAACGTGCGCGAGTTGGCGGCGGAGATTGAAAGACTCGTCCTCTATACAGACGAAGGTTCGTACATCGGCGTCGAACACATCAGCCAACGCGTCCGCCCCGCACCTCTCGGCCAACCGGCTGCGGAAGCCTCCGCAACGCCCGCCGACCTCGACCACCTGATTGAAGATTTCGAGCGTCGCGTCATCACGGAGACGTTGCGGCGAAACGACTACAACGTGGCGCGCGCCGCAGTCGCTTTGGGCCTCGGCTCCAGACAGACGCTCTATAAAAAACTCAAGCGACTGACGATTAACGTCGGCGACTTTTTACAGGACGAGCAGGAGCCGGGGCTGCAACTGCGCGTGGATTGAGCCACGAGACGGAAGATGGAGCGGCGAGGAAAAGTCGAAATTTCAGATCGGTGATTCCTGACAGGAAAATGCCGCTACAGCTTCGACCGCTCGCGCTTCGACTCGATGCTTTCAGCTTCACAACGTCAGACCTCCTTTTCATTTTCCTCGTATGCAAATTGTTTACATTCTCTATTTCGCTTTGGCGATGCTGATTCACGAACTGGGGCATCTGGTGGCGGCGCGGATGTGCGGGGTGGCAGCGACGGAACTTGGGCTGGGTTGGGGGCCGCTGCTCGGCGGGTTTCGTGCCGGTGGAGTCGAGTACAAACTGCGCGCGTTGCCCGTGGGCGCATACGTCCATCTCGACATCGAGCAGCTTCAGCGCAAGCCGCTCGCGCAACAGGTGCTGGTCTTGCTGTCGGGCATCATCGTCAATCTCGTCGCCGCGACGGTCGCTTCCGGGACGTGGTTCGGGACGATGAATCTGTTGTTGGCGGCGACGAACTTACTTCCGCTTTATCAACAGGACGGCTGGAAGTGCGGGATGGTGATGCTGCGCGCGGCGCTCCGGCGTAAAAGCGCGCTGGTCGAATGGACGTTCACGATTGCGGGCGCGGGCGTCAGCATCAGTCTGCTCGTCGCGCAGGCCATACGGCATCTCTAACTTCACGAGAGGGAACTACTGCCGCGCCGCATTCAACTCCGTTTGAGCCGTGGGCGGGTCAGAGACGTTGAGAAGTAAAGATGTGACGACGGAGTTGGAGAACAAAGGAATGCCGGAGCAAGTGTCAGGCCCTTTGCGTGTGGCGTGGCGCATGTATCCGATTCTACTCGTCACGATTTTGCCCGTCGCTCTGACAAGCAATCTCTGGCTGGAAGTCTGGCACGGCGCGAGGTCACGCGCGACGGACGGGTCGGGGCACTGGGGCATGGCGCTCATCTACGCTCAAAGCATTTTCCCGGACACGTTCGGCTGGACGCACGCATATTTCGGCGGGATGCCTTTTCCAAACTTTTATCCGCCGTTGTTTCACTGGTGCGTCGGCTTGATGAGCGCGTCGCATCTCGTGACTTTCGCGACGGCTTTCAAACTGATGCTGTCAATTCCCCTGATGCTCTTGCCCGCCTCAATCTGGGTGCTGGCATGGAGAGTGTCGGGAAGGGATCGGACGGCGGCGACGGCGGCGGCCTTTGCCTGCGTCCTGCTGATGACGGACTCGCGCTTCCATCTCCTGACGTGCGGGTTGGACTATTCAAGCACCTTCAACGCAGGCTTCTACACGCAACCGCTCGGCTTCGTGCTGTTGCTCGCGTGGTACGTCGTCTATCTCGACGCACACAGGGGGAGACGGCGTTCGGCGCTGGCCTGTGTGTTGCTGGCGCTCACCATTCTCGCCAATTTCTTTAACGCGTTCACCGGCGCACTCTTCGTCGTTGCGACTCTCGCCTGCGATCTCTTGAAGCTGAAGCGAGCGGAAGGAGCAGGCGCGCGTCGCGAGGCCATGCGCGCATTGACGACTCACTTCGTTACGCCGCTCGTCGCACTAGGGCTGGCGCTGTTCTGGCTTGTGCCGATGTCGGGCGCATACGACTTTTTCGTGACGCGACCGCTAATCGTTCCGCTCGGAGGGATGATGACAAGGCCGCTGTGGGGCTGGTACGTCGCCGCCGCGCTTGGTTGCCTGCTCTGGCTGCGCGAACCTGCGAGCGCAACACGCCGCGCGTATCTGTTAAGCCTATCGGCGCTCGCTTTGCTCGTCGTACTAGCCCCCGCGCTCGCCCCACGCACGTTCCCGCTGCAAGCCTTCAGGTTTTTTTCGACGCTGAACTTTCTGCTCACCGTACCAATCGGCAGATTACTCGCGGCCCTCGCCGACGGGTTGAAAATTCAATTCAAGACTCCGCTCAACTCGCGCGCCATCCTGCGTCACCTATGCGTCGTGGGCGGCGCTCTGTTGTTCATCGGCGCGACTCGCGCGACCGGGCCTTCGTCCGGCTCCGCTTTCTACTCGAAGCAGGACGACGCGCGCATCGAAGCGGTGCTCCGGTTCGCGCGCGAGCATCGCACGGGCCGCTATCTCGTTGAGGTGCTGGATAACGGCACGGAGCCGCTGCTTCAACCCGACGGCCCCGCGCTCAACGCTTATCTGGGCGCGCAGGGCAACGAGACTTTGAGCGTTGTCTATCGCGAAGCGTCGCCCAACTCGCTCTTCTTCAACGCGCAGGCGAACGCCCTGTCGGACGGCACGGACAGCTTCGGCATCAGCTCGGTGCTGGCCGACGATCTCGACTTCGCATCGCAGCCTTTGTCGCAGCAACTAGCGCGCGCACGCTTTCTCGGCGTTCGCTATCTCGTCATCGCCACGAAAGAGATGAAAGCGAGTCTGTCGCTTCAACCCGACATCGGCGCGCGCTATGACTTCGATGGTTGGAGTGTGTTTGAGTTGAGAGGCGACGTGATGCCGCAGGTGACGGGGCTACAAAGTAGGCCGGCGCTCGTGGTCAGCGATTTCTCCGTCAAAGGACGCGGGCGCGATGAATACGATTTCACACGTCTGGCCGAGGAGCAGTTCAACGACGCTTGGTTCGACGTGTTGCTCGCCCGCTCGCCGTTGACAAAAATTGATCGCCTGCAAAATCTGGACGACTTCGGCGCACTCGTCCTCGACAAGTATGACTGCGACGACGAAACTCTCGCCTTTCAAAAAGTGCAGGACTATGCCGCGCGCCGACCGTTGATCTTGCTGTCGAGCGATGCGCCTTTGTTCCGACGCCTTCGCGACTCTCTGGCGGCGCTGCCGCTCGTCCTCATCATCGAACGCCCGACAGGGACGGGGCCGGGCGCGAGCGTCGAGGCGCTTGCGCCGTCGGCTCATTACAATTCAAATCCCGTTCGGGCAACGTGGCGTGAGATTCGGCGGCATCTTGAAGCGCACAAGGTAGCCATCAATGTGTCTATGTTCGCACCCGGTGGAGCAATCGAACAGAATCGCATTCGCGTCTGGACGGGCGCTTCGACTTCATTGACGGAGAGAGTCCCGGTGCTCATCCGGACATCTTACTTTCCGAACTGGCGCAGGACAGACGGCGAAGAGATTTACGCGGCGACGCCGTTCTACATCCTCACTTTCATAAGCGAACCCGCCCAACTCGTTTACGAGCGACGCCCCGCCGACCGCCTCGGACTGTGGGCGTCGGCCATTCTGTTATGCGCGCTGTGCGGCTTCACGCTCTGGCCTCGTCGTTCGGGCTTGAAGTCCGCAAGCTAAAGACGGACGGGCAGTCGCGGCCCACGGTAAAGAGAAACGCGCCCCTTCACTCAAGAGAGAGCAACCACATGAAAACTTTTTCATACGAAGCAGCCGCGCCTTTCACCGTCACTGAAGGGCGGAGTCGAGTGACGCTGAAAGACGCCGCGCTGTCTGCAAGACGACTTCTCGCGTTCGTCTTTCTGCTGGTCATCTTTATGCTGGCCGCGCGCCCCATCGCCGACCCGGATTTCTGGTGGCATCTACGCACGGGCCAATTCATCTGGGAGACGCGGACGATACCGCACAGTGATATTTTCTCGTCGGTCTTTTACGGCAGGGAATGGGTGGCGCACGAATGGCTCTCGGAAGCTGTGATGTACGGCGTCTACAACTTATGCGGGTATGGCGGGCTGGTCGTCTTTTTCGCGTTGCTCATCACAGCCGCGATGTGGATCGCCTACCGACGCTGTGCGGAAGTGGCGGGACACGTCTATGTCATCGGCTTCGCGCTCGTGCTCGGCGCACTGACGGCATCGCCGACGTGGGGCGTCAGGCCGCAGATGTTCTCGTTTCTTTTCGCCAGCATCTTCATCGCCGTGCTCGGCGCATACGCGCGCGGGACGCAGAGCGTCTCAGTCTGGTGGCTCATACCGCTGACAATTCTCTGGGTCAACATGCACGCGGGCTTTGCGCTCGGCCTCG
>JBAVPI010000744.1:0-2484 GCA_049692915.1 Pyrinomonadaceae bacterium | reverse complement strand
GATCTCCGGCATCTTACGACCCCACTGGAGAAATCTGGCGCGAATGTCTTCGAGCACCGCTTCGTTCAGCGAGAGGCGGCGACCGAGCGCACGGGCCGCGATCTTGCGCGTGATGTCGTCCTCCGTGGGGCCGAGTCCGCCTGTCAGGACGACGACGCCGGAACGCTTGAGGGCGTCGCGGATGGTCTCTTCGAGACGCGCATCGTCGTCGCCCACAATCGTCTTCAGTTTGATTTCGATGCCGACGCCGTTGAGTTTTTCCGTCAGCCACAGGCTGTTGGTGTCGGTGCGAAAAGGCGTCAGCAGTTCCGAGCCGACGGCGATGATTTCAGCGGTAAGCATGATTTGATTATATGCGCCGGATGATATTTTCGACATCAACGAGAGAGGGCGGCCACGTCGTTTCCGAAAACCTGCACTTCGCGCACCCACATCACGAAGGGGCGATTGGTCGGCCCGGCCTGCGCGGGTTGAAGGATGCGCAGCCTCGTGGTCACGAGCGGTTCAAACTCAAAGGCCGCGCGGTCGTAATTGCCGCCCGCCTCCAGTTGCGACACCGTGCGCCAGTCGCCGTTACCATCTGTGGTCTGCAACTCGACGCGGCGCGAAGGCATGAAGCGTTCGCGGTCGAATCCCCAGTAAACATAGACGGCGGTGACGCGCGACGCGTGCTCGAAACTCAACTCGATCCAGTGCGGCCCCTGACTCTCGGCGGAAACCCAGTTGCCCTTGTTATATTTCAATGTGGCGATGCGCCGCACGTCCGTCACGTGGTCTGTGAGCGGCGCGGCGCTGTAACCTTCGTAAGACGAGTCAACCTCCGCGCGTGCGACGAGTTCGACGGGCGTTACCTTGTCCGACGTGTCCGCCGGTTTTGCCGGAGAAGGCGCGACCATCTCTCTCCCGCCGCCGACATTTGCGTTTTGACCGGAGCGCGTCGCGTCGCCGCCCGGACGGAAGATTAAGTAGAGCGCGGGGACGCCGAGCGCGACGAGCGCGAGCAAAGCGCCGAGCAAAATCTTGCGTGAACGCTGCCGCGATGTGGTCTGTCGCCTCGTCAGCCCGGCGGTGGCCGGCGAAGCGACGAGGTCGTGACCGCACGCGCGGCACACCTGTTCATCCGCGCTCGCCACAGTTCCACACGCGTCGCACGCGGGCAACCTGATCGGCTGTGTGTGATAGCTGTCGCGCGCGAAGTCTCCGGTCACGCGCGTGCCCTCGCCCGTGTCGTCCGCACTTTCGGAAGCCGCCTCTTGCGGCGGCGATGGCGCGTCGTTCAACAAGCCCTCGTCGAGGCCGCGTGCGCGACGCAGGGCACGATAAAAATCGGCGGCGGACGCGAACCGTCGCTCCGGTTTTTTTTCGAGGGCGCGGAGCACGACCTCTTCGACTTCCGCAGTGACGGAAGCATTTAGCTCCGATGGCGGACGCGGAGAATCTTCGATGTGTGCGCGGAGGATGCTTGTGCGCGTCTGCGGTTCGCCTGCGTTCGTTCGCGCGCCGAAGGGCGGCTGCCCCGTCAGCATCTCGTAGAGAATGACGCCCAGACTGTAGATGTCGGAACGCTGGTCAACGGTCTCGCCGCGCGCCTGTTCCGGCGAGACGTAGCGCGGCGAACCGTAGGCGAGGCCGGAGGTGTCGGATGTTTCGCCGCCGACGAGCTTGACGATGCCGAAGTCCGTAATCTTCACGCGGTCGTCGGGCGTGACGAGGATGTTCGGCGGTTTGAGGTCGCGATGGATAAGCCCTCGATGCGCCGCTCCGGCCTCGTCGCGATAGACGAAGGTGTGCGCATACACGACGGCTTCGAGAATGCGTCCGAACAGATCGAGAGCGCGTCCGACGCCGAGTTGCCCGCGCTCGCGCTCGATCAACTGCGCGAGTGAGAGGCCCTCGACATACTCCATGATGATGAAGTAGGTCTGCTCGGCGACGACGTAATCGTAAATTTTGACGATGGCCGGATGGTCGAGTTGCGATTGGATAAAAGCTTCGCGCTCGAAACGCTGGCGCATGCGGCGCAGGTCTTGACGCCCGCGCGGGCTGATGGATTTAATCGCGACGACGCGCGGCAGCGTCGCATGTCGTCCGCGATAAACGACGCCCATGCCGCCCCGCCCGATGAGCTTTTCGATAACGTAGTTACCGACTTTCGTCTCCGAATCCATCCAACTCCAGTTCAACGGCGCAGGCGAAACAAAGTGAAAGAATAAATGCGAAGTCTGACGTTGTTTATAGCAGAATTGTTGAGAGTTGACACGAAACAGGTCGAGGGGCGAAGTCATCAAAGGCGCGCGGGCCGGATGTGCTCGACGCGTTAACGTGCCGGGGGCGCGGGGGCCACCGGTTCGTTACGCGGTCTTTTTCTCTTCCTCGTACAGGTCGCGCAGCACGTCTGTGATCGGCGGCGGCTGTGACATGGGCGTCGCCGCCGCCGCCGCGGTCGCGTGCGTGGAAGGCCGGTGGCCTGCGAGCGTGTTGAGG
>JBAVPI010000743.1:0-4402 GCA_049692915.1 Pyrinomonadaceae bacterium | reverse complement strand
ATAAAGATTAAGGAGAACACTATTGAACCTTACGTCCGTGACCTCTTCAGTTCGATTTTTAATGTGCAGCAACAGAGGTGTCCAAGGCACTGTCTTCATTGCAATATGGGAGTATGTATATGATTTGCCAATGTCGCCGTACCACGCTGTCAATCTCGGCAGCTTTATTTCCTTGCCGTAGTGGATGATCCTGTCTTGCTGCCACTTTATCTCATGAGATAACTGTTGAAACAAGTCATCGCTCTCTTGCTCGTCAAAGAAATGAGGATAAAAGTCCACATCAGCATCCGGCATACAAAGTCTTTCCGAAAGAAAAGGGGCTACATAATTTGGCGCAGTTAAATCCCATAAATTTGTCTGATTTTTAAACTCGTATTTCATTAAACGCTCCGTAAAAAACTGATCAAGGTAGAGATTCTTAAAATCGAAGCCTCCTCACTGTTTCACAAGATTCGCGTGAACATTAAGTCCATTCGTTTACTTCTTAACTCCAATACTATATACGACGTTCCAGTTCAAACGTGGCATTCGGATTTCATGAATAGCCTTATAGAGGTCTCCTAACACTTCGGGGTTTTCATCCTTGAGTACAGAACGTGATTCGACGAAGCCGGATAATTCTAATCCAGCTTCTGCGGCTATATGCATCATGCGTGATTCCCACATGGACCCACGTCGCTCTATGAATACGAACCGTGCCCCCGTTGGTGCTAGTCCGGCGACTTGACGCAGAAAAGCGCGCAAGCCAGGATTGTCAGTAAATATTTCTGACAATAAGAAATTAAGTACATAAACATCTTGTTCCCATATGTTGCCAAGATAAGGTAAGCGATCCAAATCTGTAACATCACAAGCTAAAAAGTTTCCTGAAGGGATCATCGGCCAGCTTGAGCGATCAGGTCCATAAAGATTTCGGAAAGTCTCATTTACTTGCCCTCTTATGCCATACCATGAACTTGACCATTCTTCGACTCTATCTAGGAGTTGGAAGTCCACAGAAACACTATGACCCAACCCTCGTTGCTCAAAAAACTTGGCTATAGCGAGTAACTCAGTGCCTGGGCCAGCTCCAAAGGCACAAACGCGGATTTCATGGCGTTCTCGTGAGAGTTGCAAGACATAATTTCTCAAATCTTCATTTGTTTCCAAAACGTGCTGAAATGTGCCAGCATTAGCCGCAGCAACGATATAAAGATAAGCGAGCCGACATTCTGGACTCTTGTAGTTTAAGTTAGGAACTTTGTTGGAGTACCACTCAGCTTGGTTGTTTTCAGCCTCGTCAACAACAAGTTGATAAACATCTGCTGTAGATATGCTCTGTCGTCCGGCAACAAAAGCAATTTCCCTATCGATTATAGGACCAAGTAATTCAAAAAATTTGATTGACATGACGATACCTCCATTGTCTGTTGTCTTAAATTATAACAAGTGTGCGCGACTATTTGACAGATAAAGAGTGGTAACGAGATATAAAGCGCGAGTAAAACTTTAAAGCTTGCACCTTGAACTCTGAACTTTTTCTGCTAGGCTGAAGTTTCTCCCCGCGTCGAAAAGTTTGAAAAGAAGGGTGATTGTCTCTCATGAAAAAACTCTACGCGTGCGCGTCTCTGCTCGCGCTCTTGACGTTGGCGGGTACGCTCGCGGTCGCCCCCGCGTCAAAGGCAAACGGCAGGGTTGACGAGAAGGCGTTCGGGACGAACGTCGGCGCGACAGTCGGCGACTTCAAGCTGCCCGACGCTGACGGCAAAGAACACACGCTCGCTTCGCTCAAGGGCAAGAACGGCGCGGTCGTCATCTTCATCTCGACGCGCTGTCCCGTCTCAAACGGCTATAACGAGCGGATGGAAAAACTCGCGGAGGATTACGCGGCGCGCGGCGTCAACGTCGTCGGCATCAACGCGAACTCTACCGAGACGGCGGAAGAAATCAAGGCGCACGCTGCCGCAAAGGGTTTCACCTTCACGGTGCTGCGCGACGCGGGCAACAAAATCGCCGACCGTTTCGGCGCGCAGGTGACGCCCGAAGCTTTCCTCATTGATGCCTCCGGCAAGCTCGCCTACCGTGGGCGCATAGACAACTCGCGCGCGGGCGACGGCATCACCTCGAACGACCTGCGCGAGGCGATTGACCTGACGCTCGCGGAGAAGCCCGTCGTCAAAACGGAGGTGCGCGCCTTCGGCTGCTCGATCAAGCGCGCTTCTTAATCGAGCATGTCCAAAATTCAAACGTTCGCCTTCTCGCTGATCGCCGCCTGCGCCATCTCCGGCGGGGGCGGCGCAGCACTCTTAGCCGCTGCCGCTCTGCCGTCGCGCGTCGCGACGAAGAGACGGCAGGCATCAACGCGTCCCGCGCCGTCTCGCGACGGCCAGAGCCTTAAGACCGCGGGCGCGAATGCGGGGTCGAAGGAGTCGCCGCCCAAGCCGTCGGTGCGCGCCGTCAAAGACACGGAACTCAAAACTCTTCTGGGAGAAAGCGCGACGAAGGGGCGACCGCTGCTCGTCAACTTCTGGGCGACGTGGTGCGAGCCGTGTCGCGTCGAGTTTCCCGACCTCGTCAAGCTCGACGCGAAGTATCACGCGCGCGGACTCGACTTCGCCTTCGTCTCGCTCGACGACATCTCCGACATCGAA
This sequence comes from Pyrinomonadaceae bacterium, assembly GCA_049692915.1. Lineage (GTDB taxonomy): Bacteria > Acidobacteriota > Blastocatellia > Pyrinomonadales > Pyrinomonadaceae > JAIVJG01. The sequence goes on along the minus strand of JBAVPI010000743.1, from coordinate 1,772 downwards.
ACGGGCGTCCCCGATTTTTTGCGACAGATGAGAGCCACGCGCATGAGCGCCTACTTGCTCAACGCCGACGATCAGGACGTTGCCATCAACATGATTGACCCCGCGTGGCACGGCGAACTGCCCGCGACCTTCCTCTACGACCGGCGGGGGCAACTCGCCTACACGCACAAAGGCATCATCAAGCTTGCCGAATTGCAGGCCGCCGTCGAGCGCGTGCTCGGCGCAAAATGAGTCTCTGAGCCTGCTTCGCTAATTGAAGAAAACCCGGCCAGCCTCTATCCTGTCCTGTCGTCCGACTTTCTTAAATTCACGCTCGTCCCTGTGCTCGACATGAACACCGAAATCACTCCCGAAGTAATCGCCGCACACAACCTGACGACGGAAGAGTTCGGGCGCATCCGCGAACTGTTGAAGCGCGAGCCGACGTTCGTCGAACTCGGCATCTTCTCCGTGATGTGGTCGGAGCACTGCTCTTATAAATCCTCGCGCGTTCATTTGAAGCGTCTGCCGACGACGGGCGAGCGCGTCATCGTGCCGCCGGGCGAGAACGCGGGCGTGGTGGACGTGGGCGACGGGTGGTGCGCGGCCTTCAAGGTCGAGTCGCACAATCACCCTTCTTTCATCGAGCCGTTTCAGGGCGCGGCCACCGGCGTCGGCGGCATCCTGCGCGACATCTTCACGATGGGCGCGCGCCCCATCGCCGCGATGAACAGCATTCGCTTCGGCACGCTCGACGACGAGCGACACGGGCGTCGCAATCGCGCCCTGCTCGCAGGCGTCGTCGCAGGCATCGCGCATTACGGCAACGCTTTCGGCGTCGCGACCGTCGGCGGCGAAGTCGCCTTCGACGACGCTTACGCTTTGAATCCGCTCGTCAACGCCTTCGCACTCGGACTCGTCCGGCGCGATCAAATCTTTTTCGGCAAGGCCGAAGGCATCGGCAATCCCATCCTCTACGTCGGCGCGAAGACGGGCCGCGACGGTATCCACGGCGCGACGATGGCCTCCGCCGAATTCGACGACGCGGCTCTTGAGAAACGCCCGACGGTGCAGGTCGGCGATCCCTTCCTCGAAAAACTTTTGCTCGAAGCGTGCCTCGAAGCGATGCGCAGCGGCGCGGTCGCGGGCATACAGGACATGGGCGCGGCGGGTCTCACCTCGTCTTCGTGCGAGATGGCGGCGCGCGCCGGAAACGGAATCGAACTCGACCTGACCGCCGTCCCGCAACGCGAGACGGGCATGACGGCTTACGAAATCATGCTCTCCGAATCGCAGGAACGAATGCTCATCGTCGCGCACAGGGGACGCGAGCGCCAACTCGTGGACATCTTCCGCAAGTGGGATTTGGACGCGGTCGTGATCGGGCGCGTGACCGACACGGGCAATGTCGTCGTTAAGCATCACGGCGAGGGGTTGGCCGAGATTCCGAGTAAATTCCTGACCGACGAAGCGCCGCTCTACAAACGAACGATGCGCGCACCGGCAGACGGATCGGCGCACGAAAACTCGAATGACGAAAGCAATGATGAAAGCGCGAGCAATGATGAAAGCGCGACCCGCGGAAATTCTTCCGCGACCGAAGTGCCGGACGGGAGCAATTCGCAACTCCATTCAAACATCACTTCAGTGGTCAACTCGGATGCTATCGACGAGGTGCTCGAAGCGGGCGGCTCGGTCGTGCCCGGCGTAAGCGTAGGCCACAACGAAGCTCTGCTCAAACTTCTCGCCGCGCCGAACATCGCGTCGAAGGAGTGGGTCTATACGCAATACGA
>JBAVPI010000742.1:0-1971 GCA_049692915.1 Pyrinomonadaceae bacterium | reverse complement strand
GGCGGGACGCCTCCAGCGGCCCCATCGACATCTCGTAGACCCGCAGCGTGTCCGCGCCGTACTCTCCGCAGATCTCGTCGGGTGAGATGGAGTTCTTCAGGCGCTTGCCGATCTTGCCGAACTCCTGGAACACCTCGGCTTCTCCGTCGGGGCCGGTCAGGTAGAACTTCCCGGCCCGCTCGACGACGTCGGCGGCCGGCACATAGGCGCCGCGTGCGTCGGTGTAGGCGAACGCCTGGATGTAGCCCTGGTTGATCAGCCGGCGATACGGCTCCCGCGACGTCACGTGACCCAGGTCGTGAAGGACCTTGTGCCAGAACCGCGAAGAGAGCAGGTGCAGCACCGCGTGCTCGACGCCACCGACGTAGAGGTCGACGCCACCCGGGTCTTCTGCGCCGTGCTCGGCGGGCCGCGGACCCATCCAGTACGTCTCGTTCTCCTTGGCGCAGAACTCTTCCGAGTTGTGGGGGTCGGCGTAGCGCAGCTCGTACCAGGAGCTGCCCGCCCACTGCGGCATGACGTTGGTGTCCCGGGTGTACGGCTTGAAACCGTCGCCCAGGTCGAGCTCCACGTTCACCCAGTCGATGACCTTGGCCAACGGTGGCGACGGTTCGCTGTCGGCGTCGTCTGGATCCAACTGGACCGGCGAATAGTCAGGCATCTCAGGCAGCTCGACGGGCAGCAGCGATTCGGGCAGCCCGTGCGCCCTGCCGTCAGCGTCGTAGACAATCGGGAACGGTTCACCCCAGTACCGCTGCCTGGCGAACAGCCAGTCCCGCAGCTTGTACTCGACTCGGGCCCGGCCACGGCCGTCGGCGACCAGCCGCTCGGTCATCGCCGCTTTGGCCGCGCCGACGTTCATGCCGTCCAGGAAGCCCGAGTTGACCAGCAGGCCGTCGCCGCTGTAGGCGGCCTCCGAGACATCGCCCCCGGTTACCACCTCCACGATCGGCAGGCCGAAGTCGGTGGCGAAGTCCCAGTCCCGCTGGTCCCCGCTCGGGACCGCCATGATCGCACCAGTCCCATATCCAGCCAGCACATAGTCGGCGATGAACACCGGAACCCGTTCGCCATTAGCAGGATTCGTCGCGTAGGCGCCCACGAACACGCCGGATTTGGACTTGTTCTCCTGACGCTCCAGATCGGACTTCGCCACTATCGCCGCGCGGTAGGCGGCCACCGCGGAGACGGGTGTCGCCGCACCGAATGTCCACCGCTCATCGACACCCTCGGGCCATGCCGCGGCAGTGAGCCGATCTACGAGTTCGTGTTCTGGCGCCAACACCATGTACGTCGCGCCGAACAAGGTGTCGGGCCGCGTGGTGAACACCTCGATGTCGCCGGCGTCGGTGGCGAAGTGGACCGACGCGCCCACGGAGCGGCCGATCCAGTTGCGCTGCATGGTCTTGACCTTCTCCGGCCAGTCCAGCAGATCGAGGTCGTCGAGTAGCCGGTCGGAGTAAACCGTGATCCGCATCATCCACTGGCGCAAGCGTTTCCGGAACACCGGGAAATTGCCGCGGTCGCTACGGCCATCCGCGGTGACTTCCTCGTTGGCCAGTACGGTGCCCAGCCCCGGACACCAGTTCACCACCGAATCGGCCAGGTACACCAGCCGGTAGGTGTCGACGACATCGGCGCGCTCGTCGGCATCCAGCTCCGACCAGGTCCGGCCGTCGCCGACGTCTCTGGTCCCGGCGTCGAACTCGGCGGTCAGCTCGGCGATGGGACGGGCCCTGCCCGCTGCGGGGTCGAACCAGGCGTTGAAGATCTGCAGGAAGATCCACTGGGTCCACTTGTAGAAATCCACATCGGTGGTGGAGAAGCTTCGCCGCGAGTCGTGGCCGAGGCCGAGCCGGCTCAGTTGGCGGCGGAAGTTGACGATATTGGCCTCGGTGCGGGTGCGTGGGTGCGTGCCCGTCTGGATCGCGTACTGCTCGGCGGGCAGGCCGAATGCATCAAAGCCCAAGG
>JBAVPI010000741.1:0-3289 GCA_049692915.1 Pyrinomonadaceae bacterium | reverse complement strand
CGGCGGCGAGCAGGGCGCGGCGTGCGGCGTCGGCGCGCAAGCGCCAGCCCGTCAGACGAGACGCCGGAGAGTGCAATCCTGCACCGCTACGCATAACTTTAATTGCAATCTGGCCGAGAGGGTTTAGCTAATCGAGGCGAGTAGATAACCTTGAGCAGAGAGACTTGAGATGTAACGGCTCTCCCGGCGTTCGACAGAATTAGCTGCCAAGGGCGGTCTATTGTACATGCAAGGGTTTTGGTTTCAAAACATTTCGTTCCGCGGGGACAGATGAGGAGGCGGGGACGGCAACGGGTCGCCGTCCCCGCCCGGCTGGGGCGAGGTGCTTCGGAGGCGAGGGGTCTCCTTCAACATACGCCCCAACTCTCAACCGCGGGGCGTGGTTATCTTGCGGTTCCTCGTGGCGGGTTCCGCGGCGGCGTCGGCGGAAGTAATGGCATCGCCGCCCGTCTTCTTCGGCCCGGCTTTCTCCCCGGCGCTCTTGGCACTGCCGTCGCCGCCACCCTTTTTACGCGGGGGCTGCGGCCCCGTCTTCTCGTCGCTCTTCGTCATCGCGCGTCCTCCTCTGTTTGTTAATCTTCAAGCGCTCCGGCTCAGGATTCTACATCCCCTGACATACAATGGGGGCGACGGTCGAAACGTTACGCCGCGACTTGCGGCGTAACAGTCACGCGGCCTCGCACCTAAGTCGCGCGCCTCGCATCCGGCGTGTAACGCTTTGGCAATCGCCCACATAGAAAAATTAGAAAGACTGTCAACTCCCCGCCCGCGGCTGGCTCGTCAAGCGCGCGGGCGACCTTAAGGTGCAGAGGATGAATCAAGACCTGTTTGATGAAGACCCTCCGGGGTTGTTCGAGGAGGAGGAGCCGGAAGAGGCGTCGGCGTCTGGGAGCGAGGACGACGAAGCGGACGACGGCGAGTCTGCGGCGGACGATGGCGAGTCTGCGGCGGACGCCGACGGCCAACTCACGATCTTCATCAGCCACAGGTGCGTCGTCGAGCCGGACGGTAGCCTCGCGCTCAGACTACATAAAGACCTCAGCCCTTATGGGAAGGTCTATGTCAACACGGCGGAACTCGGCGGCGCGCGTTTCGACGAAGAGATCAGGGAGTCGCTCGACAAGGCCGACTTCGTGATCGCGCTCATCAGCGAGCGCGCCAACGACAGTGACTGGGTAAGGTACGAACTTTCCCAAGCGGCGGGACGCTTCCAGCGCGAGGGTCGCCCGACCATCATCCCCGTGCTTCTCGGCTTCGACGTGGACTACTCCTCAACGCGTATCGGCGCGAGCGTCAGCGGCTTCAACCCGATAAGGGTCAACCCCGCAGACTACGCGGGGCTGCTCGGCCAGATTCAGGCGGCCATCGAAAACGCCCCGCCGATGCTCGACCCTTCGATCATCGGCCTCGAAGGATTTCTGGTCGGAGAGTTTCGCAAGAACCTCACGCGCGCCGCCGCGCTCGACTCCCTTCAGTTGCGCCGTGCGTGTGAGACGCTGCGCAGGGATCGGCTGTGCTGGGTCGTGGGCGACGCAGGGGTCAGGAACCACTTCGCGCGCACGCTGGCCGTCAGGGAACACGACCGGCACGCCGTGGGCGGGAGCGCAAAGGAGAAAGGGCCGAACGTCTATGAGGTGACGCGGGCGCTGAGCTGGTCGCGCGTGGACGACACACTTGTCCACGGCTCCGTCATCATCTTCACGGACGTGACGCCCGCGGCGCTCTTCGACGAGGAGTCGTCCAGAGACGAACTCAAGAGCCTGAAGCGACTGGCGAGCCGTAACTACGTCGTCATGACCGCCTCCGAGGACTCCTACTCCGAGATCGAGCAGGAGATGCGCAACCGCGAGTTCGGCGTCGGCGCGCCGACCGTCGTCGGCCACGGCTTCTACGACGAAGGGGCGAAGGTCGAAATCTATAAGAAGCTGCTCGACTTCTCACAAAGCTCGCGCGACATCACGCGGAGACAGCATCAGTGGGCGCGCCATCTCCTCGAAGACCCGGAGGGGCGCGAAACCTTCCACGCGGTCATACGGAAATGGTCGCCCTCGGACGTGGAGCGCTTCGTCACGCGACACCTGCGGCAGGTCAGGCGAGAGGGAGACATCCTCAGGCTGCTCCAGCGTAACGCCGACCTCGACAACGAGATTCACACTTGGTTCGTGGCGCTCGACGACTCGACGCGCTGCTTCGTGCTCGCGCTCGCGATGCTTCCGGGTCTGCGCAGGGAGCGGTTCTGGGAGAAGTACAAGCTGATTGTGGAACGCCTGAAGGGGTTGGACGCGAGCCTGTCGCTGTGGCCGCTCGGCATCTGCCGACAGCGCGCCGCCCCCTATGTCACGGCTGAAGGCCAGCTCGATTTCGTCGAGGGGCGTATTGACGAGGCCGTCCAACGCGAGGTCACGATCAACTTCCGCGAGTATCTGGCCGAGTTGGTTCCGCTCATCAAGGAACTGTCCGTCCCGCCGGGGCGCGAGCCGAGGGCGACGAAGGTGGCGCTCGAAGTTAGAAGAGCAAAGGCCGCAGAGGGCAGCGAGGTCAGGGGCGCACTGGCGCGGCTGGTGGGCAAGGCAGGCAGGCAGGGAATCGAAGACCTCCGCGACCTCATCGAATTCTGGGGGACGGACTCTTTATTACAGGTGCGCGAGGCGGTCGCAATCTCCCTAGAGCAGGCCGCGAAGGAGCAGGCGGGCGCGAAGCACGCGCTCGGTCTGCTGGAGCGGTGGTGCAACGTCGCGTCCGGCAATCAGGAGACTTTTTACAGGGCGGCGGCGGCGGCCTCGGCGCTGGCGAGCATCGTCGCGGCCAAGCCCGCGGGCGACACTTACGACACGGCACTCGCCCTCCTTCAAAGGCTGGCGGGTGGCGGCCACACGGGTCTCAAGTTTTACGTCTCCATCGCGTTGAAGAAGGCCGTGCGGAGGCTGCCGCTGGTTGACAGGGACGCGCGCATAAGTCTGGCGACGCTGCTGGGCATGGCCGCGCATGGTGGAAAGGCCGCGACGAAGATCAACGTCGCGGATGCGCTGAACGTGGCGCGCGTCGCGAACGAGGGCGCGGCGCTCGACATCATCCGCGCGTGGCTGGCCGGTGACGACGCCGACTGCCGTTGGGCCGCGATGTGTAGCCTCTTCATCTGGCGCAGACCGCGTGATGAGGAGCGCGCGCGCGAGATCGCCGCGTTCCTGAGTCTGGATGCGCAGACCGCCGCGAGCGTGCTGGTCGAGGTCATCAACGAGAAGCATGACAGGACACCCGTCTTCTGGAAGGTCTTCGCACGGCTCGCGCG
>JBAVPI010000740.1:0-1507 GCA_049692915.1 Pyrinomonadaceae bacterium | reverse complement strand
CTCGCGGCATCGGGCACGTGGCCCGCGGCGTACTCGGCGGGACGGCGCACGTCGAGCACACTCAAGCCGTGCCGCGCGTCCAACCGTCGGCGCAGTTCGGCGACGGAGATTTGCTCGATTGTCGCCGACTCAAGCCCCGCCCCGTGCCACGCGCTCATCCCTCCGCGCAGGAATCCTTTGACGTTTTCATGGCCGACGCGCGCGAGCCTCAACACGGCCTCTGCAATCAACTCTTCACTGTCGGCGACGAGGACGAGCGAGGCGTTCATCGGCACCAAGCTCCCGGCCCACGACGCGAACTGCCCGCCGAGTCCGACGTTGACCGCGCCCGGCACATGCCCCGCGCCGAACTCCTCCGCCGTTCTGATGTCGAGCACCACGCCGCCCCCTTCGGCGTGCGCGGCGACTTCCCTCGGCGTCAACGCGGCGGGGCGCGGCAAATCAGAGAGCGACGGCGCACCTTCGCGATTGACTTCGGCGTCGTGCGAAAAATAGGCGGGCGCTTCCGGTAGGTCAACAGTCATCATCCTGACAAAATCCGCACGCTCCATCTCGCGCAACGCGTAGTTGAGGCGGCGTTGCTCGCCGATTGTCGAGGACGTTTCTTTCGAGATGTTGCGCCCACACATCGAACCCGCGCCGTGCGCCGGATAAACCTCTACGTCGTCGGCGAGCCGCAAAAGTTTTCCGTGCAGGCTGTCGTAGAGCAGGCCCGCCATCTCTTCCGTCGTGTGGCCGCGCGAGCCTGCGAGGTCGGGCCGTCCCACGTCGCCGATGAACAAAGTGTCGCCGGTCAAAACCATTCGCGGCTGACGGGAGACTTCCGTGTCGGTGACGACGATGGAGATGCTTTCAGGCGTGTGGCCGGGCGTCTCCATGATGCGCAAAGCGACGCGACCGATGCGGAGTTCGTCGCCTTCGCGGACGGCGCGATGCGGGATGCTCGCGCCCGCCCGTGCGCCGAAGACGATCTCGGCCCCCGTGCGCGCGGCGAGTTCGCGATGACCGCTGACGAAGTCCGCGTGCAGGTGCGTCTCGATCACATACTTGATTTTGAGTTTCGCGCCTTCGGCCTCCGTCAAGTAGCTCTCGATGTCGCGCTGCGGGTCAACGATTGCCGCCTCGCCGTCCGAGCCGACGAGGTATGAGGCGTGCGCCAGACACGCGAGGTAGAACTGTTTGAAGTACATCGGCAGACAACTCCTTTGAGCGGCGCGCGGCGGGCGCGTGTTGCGTGAACTTAAGACGACGGAACTTGCGTGCGTGGGCCTCACGACTTGAAGAGGGCGACTCCTTAAAGCGTCGCCGCGCGAGGAATTTTAGTCCTGACGCGACATTTAGACAACGTTCCATCCCTGTGACTTCCCTGATAGAATGCCCTTCAACAACGGCATCACAGACACTTACGAACAACCGGGAAGGTCAAGACATGGTGGAGTCTCGCACGCGCTCGCGCATCTTATTTCTACTGCCCGCAGTTCTCTTTTTCTCAGCCACACTACTCCAC
>JBAVPI010000739.1:0-1624 GCA_049692915.1 Pyrinomonadaceae bacterium | reverse complement strand
TCTTCGGAGGAGACAATTATGGGAGACTCGGAAAACAGTAACAGCGCGGAATCGCCCGACGTGACCTACACAGTACAGGCGGGCGACACGCTCTCGAAGATTGCCAAAGAGTATTACGGCGATTCGGCCCAGTACCACGCCATCTACGAGGCCAACAAAGACAAGTTGGACAGCGCGGACGACGTTAAGGTCGGACAGGAGTTGAGGATTCCGCCTGCCAAGTCGTAACGATGCGGTCTGTGAACTTTTGACGAGAGCGGCGCGTGCTTATTAGTAAACACCGCCGCTCTCGATTTATGACGGGACGATTCGGATTGTGGCGGGACGATTCGCGCGGGCAAAACTTTTAATTGCCGTGCGGGGAGGAATCGAAAGCGCGTGGGTGAATGGGAGCGCATCGTCGAGTGCGTGCCGAATTTCAGCGAGGGACGCGACCGTCAAGTTGTCGCGAGTCTCGTCGAGGCGGTTGAAGCGGTCGCGGACGCGCTCGTCATCGGCACGCACGTTGACACGGATCATAACCGCTCCGTCATCACTTTCGTCGCTACTCCCGAAGTTGTTGTCGAGGCGTGCGTGCGCGTCGTCGCCCGCGCGTCGGAGTTGATTGACCTGCGCCTGCACGCCGGACAGCACCCACGCATGGGCGCGTGCGACGTTTTCCCTTTCATCCCCGTGCGCGGCATGACCGTCGCGGAATGCGTCGAACTCGCGCACGCGGCGGGCGCACGCATCGCGCGCGAACTCGGCATCCCCGTCTATTTTTACGAGAGCGCGGCGCTTCGTCCCGAACGACGCAACCTCGCGGACGTGCGGCGCGGCGGCTTCGAGCTATTGCGCGAGCAGATCGGCACAGTGCCGGAACGCGCGCCCGATGCCAGAGAGCCGCGCGTACACGAAAGCGCGGGGGCCGTCGTCGTCGGCGTGCGCCCGCTGCTCATCGCCTACAACGTTAACTTGAAGACCGAGGACGTTGCGGTCGCGCGGCTCATCGCGCGTCGCGTGCGCGCTTCGAGCGGCGGGCTGCTCCACCTCAAGGCGCTCGGCTTTGAACTGGCCGCGCGCGGCGTCGTGCAGGTTTCGATGAACCTGACGAGCTATGAAGAGACGAACCTGCACGATGCCTTCGAGGCCGTCAGTCGCGAAGCCGCAGTCGCGGGCGTCGAAGTGTTGAGCAGTGAGATCGTCGGTCTCGTGCCGCAGGCCGCGCTCGACCGCAGCGCGGAACATTTCCTCAAACTCGAAAACTATTCTCCCGAACTCGTGCTCGAAAACACAATCGCCGCCGCGCTCGACAGAAAGGGGCGCAATTAGGACGGGTGTGACGACGCATCTCAAACTCATCACGGGGGCTGTGGCGCGCGACGAATTGCGCTGGGCGCGCCAGCATCTCTACGCGCTTCTGATTCTGTCGCCGCTCGTGCTCGGCATGACCTATCTCGGCGTGGGGCGTCTCATCGCGGAGCACCCTGAGCTTGAGCCTTCGGCAAACGTCGCCATCGTGTTGTCCGTGCTGGCGGCGGCGTGTCTGGCGGCTCTGAGCATGTCGCGCGCGAGCGTCGAGCTTTACCATTTGCGCGCGCCGGAATCCGTCTTCGACACGTTGCCTGTCTCCGCCGATACGCAC
>JBAVPI010000738.1:0-2545 GCA_049692915.1 Pyrinomonadaceae bacterium | reverse complement strand
TGTGCGGCCCGGCGGCGGGTCGCCCGTGACGCCCGGCGGCGGGTCGCCCTGACTGGCAAATGTTCCGGTGGCGAGGACGCACACCATCACGACGCTGATCAGTATTTTACGCATTGTCGGAATCTCCTTTGGCTCGGTTGAACGGTGGTTGCGAACGTGTGAGAGTGACGAAGGTAAGATTTTCATCACTAAGAATATCTGCTGGGGCGCATGGTATTCACGCCTGAGGTGAAAGTCAATTATCATCCAGACACATTAATGGAAAAGTTTTACTCGAAAGATACAACCGACGACGTGCAGAGTTATCGCAGCGGCTACGTCGCGCTCGTCGGGCGACCGAACGCGGGAAAGTCCACGCTGTTGAACCGGCTGGTGGGCGAGAAGATCGCGGCGGTGTCGAACAAGCCGCAGACGACGCGCCACCAGATACAGGGCATCATCACACGCCCCGAAGGGCAGATCGTGTTGGTGGATACGCCGGGCGTGCACCAGCCGGGCTACCTGCTCAACCGGCGCATGATGAGCGCCGTGCACGACGCGCTTGAAGGCGTCAACCTCGTCTGCCTGATTCGCGATGCGTCCGTCCCGACCGGCAACGGCGACCGCTTCGTGCTCGACCTCGTCAAGGGAACGGGCAAGCCCGCGCTCCTGCTTTTGAATAAGACGGACAGGCTGCCGGACAAGTCGCAACTGCTGCCGCTGATGGAGTGGTACGGGCGCGAACACGCGTGGCAGGGCGTCGTCCCTCTGTCGGCGCGCAAGGGGGATATGGTTGACGTGCTCGTCGCGGAGATCGTCAAAAACTTGCCGGAGGGCGAACCCCTCTTCGCCGAGGACGAGTTGACCGACCAGCCTGTGCGCTCGCTCGTCTCAGAAATTGTGCGTGAAAAAATACTGCGCACGACGGGCGAGGAAATCCCTTACGTGACGGCGGTCGTGACCGAACGATTCGACGAGGTGAGCGCCGAGTTGACGCGCATTCACTGTGCCATCTTCGTCGAGCGCGCGTCGCAGAAGAAGATCATCGTGGGCCGCGCAGGCGAACGCATCAAAGATATCGGCACGCGCGCGCGTCATGACATCGAACGACTGCTCGGCCACCCCGTCTATCTCGAACTCTTCGTCAAGGTCGAAGAAGACTGGCGCAACTCCGCACGCGCTCTCAACGAACTGGGGATCGAAGGGAAAGGGTAAGAATAGTGATGAAGGATGCGGGCCGGAGCAAAGAAGAGTTGCTCGCACATATCATTTATCACTTATCGCTCATCACTTTATGAAGTGGTACGCACTTGATGTCATGCTGGCGGCGCGTGCGCGCGAGGCGGTCGAATACGCTTTGATGGAAGCGGGGGCGCTGGGCACTGAAAGTTCCGGCGGCGAAGACGGCGAGTGGATGCGCGTCTCCGCTTACTTCGACGAGTTGCCGCAAATCGAGCGCGTGCGCGCGTCGCTCGCGGAGGCGTTGCGCATCTACGCGCTCGCTTCGTCGGACGTGCGCGAGATGAGGCCGCGCGAGGTCGAGGACGAGGACTGGCTCGCCGAGTGGAAACGTAACTGGCAGCCGGTCGAGGTCGGGCGGTTCATCATCGCGCCGCCGTGGAGCGAGTTGAACGGCGACGGCGGTGGCGACGGCATCAACGACGGGCGGCGCATCGTGATTCGCGTCGAGCCGGGCATGGCCTTCGGGACGGGGACGCACGAAACGACGCGTCTCTGTCTGGCCGCCATCGAAAAACATTTCGACGGCGCGAGTTTCCTAGACGTGGGCACGGGCACGGGCATCCTCTCCATCGCCGCCGCGCGGCTTTGTCCCGAAGCCGTCATCGAAGCCTGCGACACAGACCCGCTGGCCGTCACCATCGCGCACGAGAACGCGCGCCTCAACGGTGTGGCCGAGCGCGTCAATTTCCGCGTCGGCTCTGTGGACGAAGCGACCGTCTCCGCCGACTGTGTCTGCGCGAACCTGACCGCCGATGTCATCCTGCCTCTGCTGCCCGCGCTCGTCGGCGCGACCTGCGGGCGCTTGATTCTCTCCGGAATTCTCGAAACACAAACCGGCTCGATCACTTCGCGCCTGCGCGAACTCGGCGTCGAAAGCTACGAGGTGACGCGCGAAGGCGAATGGGTGGCTGTGATTATTTAACAGGGATGGACAGGATAGACAGGATGAAAAGAACGATAAAGACGAAATGTTGAGTGACGAACTGAAAAGTTTTTGTCTCTCATTGAGCTTTCATTTTTGTCTCTCATCGAGCTTTCATCGTTCTATTCTTCTTCCTGATCCTGTCCACCCTGTCTATCCCCGTTAATTTTTCTTTAAGATGACACGTCGTAGATTTTACGCGCCGCCAGATGCCTTCGCGCCCGACGGCGCGAGTGTCGCGCTGTCGCCGGAAGAGTCCAGACATTTGCGCGACGTGCTGCGTCTGCGCGAGGGCGAAGAGGCGTTTGTCTTCGACGGCGTGGGACGCGAGTTCGCATGCGTCGTGCGCGAGACGGGAGACCGCAGGCGTGGCGTGGCGACGCTCGAAGTGCGCGCTCAGGC
>JBAVPI010000737.1:0-2184 GCA_049692915.1 Pyrinomonadaceae bacterium | reverse complement strand
GTCGCGGTGCGTGCGCTCGTCATGAACGCTGCGGGCGAACCGCTCGCGCTCATCCCCTTCGCCTCCGGCATCATCGCCGGCCCGCAAATCGTCCCCGACAGCCCTTCCGTCGCGCCCGCCGACACTGACATCTTCGTCAGCACCACGCTCGACTGGACGCGGATTTACGAACGGATGCTCGCGGGCGCGAAGACGACGACGCAGCGCGAAGGAATGGCGGCGACCGATGAAGAACCCAACGTCGCGACGGGCGGCGAAGAAGCGTTGCGGAAAGAGCAGAGCGTTGAGGCTACCGTCGAGGCCGTCGAGAAGTTGCTCGGCTTCAAGATCAGAGAAGACCTCCTGCCGTCGCTCGGCAACGAAGTGTCGCTCGCACTCCCGATCTCTTTGCTCGACTGGACGCCGAAGTTCAATCAGCCGCGCGAGCCGAAGGCCGACGAAGCAAAGGCCGGGCCGGTGATACTCATTGCCCTTAACAATCCAGACAAGATGCGCTCCATCCTGCCGAAGGCTCTGGCCCTCCTCGGCATCGCCGCCGCTCCCGCCACCACGGGGAAGACAGAGAAGTACGAGGGCTTTGAAATTCAGAGCTACGGCTCGGTGGCCTTCGCCTTCGTCAACAACTTTCTCGTCGCGGGCGAAAACGCGTCGTCAATCCGACACGTCGTTGATGCCTACGGGTCGCAGCAGACGCTCGCCACGCGCGCCAGCTTCCGCGACTCAGGGGCGTGGCAGCCGAGACAGAAACTCGCGCAGGCTTACGTCTCCGAGACGTTGATGAAAAACTGGCTTGACGACTACAAGCGACGCGCCGAAGACATCACAGACCCGTTGATGCTCGCGCTGCTCACCAAACTCGATGTCGAGCCGCAGTCGGCCACCTACGCCGCGACGGACGAGGGCGGCGACGCGCTCCACGAAGTGCGTCTGCCCATCGCCCTCATCGAAGGCTACGCCGCCGGTTTCATGTTCGGCATCAAGGACGCGCCCGTCCAAAGCAGCGAAACGATCACGCTCTACAACCTGACGCGCCTTCGCAATGTCGAAGAGGCGTTCAAGACGGACACGGGCAAGGGCCGTTACGCGACACTCGAAGAACTACAGGCGGCGAAGATAATTGACAAGAATTTCGCGAGCGGCGAGTCTTACAAAATCACGCTCAGCGTTTCCGGCGATAAGTATGAAGCGTCGGCCACGCCCAAGGATTACGGCAAGACGGGTCGCCGCTCGTTTTACATGGACGAGACCGGCATCATCCGCGCCGCCAATCATAAGGGTCAACCCGCGGGCGCAGACGATCCGCCGGTTGATTAATTCGTCCGAACGGATTTAACGAGAGAGCCATGAACGGACAGAGCCTGCCCGGAACTCTGCTCACACCGCCTCGCGCGCTTCGGCTGCGACCCCGTCGCCCCGCCCATCGCCGCCGGTAAACTCCGATAGCAACTCCTGTCTGAGCGCGACTCAGGTCAGTGCCCGCTGCCGCAAGCGTGCGGGCCGTCTTGCGACTTGAGACACGCCGTCTGTCACAGCCAAAATTAATTTTTCAGAAGTACGAAGATTTTCGTTGACAGTACGAATCTCTTCGTAGTATCTTGCCGTCGGCTCGAAGTCAGTGTTGAGGTGAATGCGAATGCCCAAACGTCAACTGCCGCGCCCGACCGACGCGGAACTCGAAATTCTCAAGGTGCTCTGGCGACGCGGGCCAAGCACCGTGCGCGAGGTTTTCAAAGACCACAGCCGGAGTAGGGATTTCGGATACACGACGGTCTTGAAGATGATGCAGATCATGGCGGACAAGGGACTCGTCGTGAGAGACGAGCGCGAGCGCGCGCACGTTTACGAGGCGCGGCTCAAAGAAGAGCAGACGCAGCGGCAACTCGTCGGCGATCTGCTCCAACGTGCTTTTGAAGGCTCAACGATGAAACTCGTGATGCAGGCGCTTTCGTCCGAGAAAGCTTCCGCCGTGGAACTTTCGGAAATCAGAAAGATGTTGGACGAACTCGAAAGTGGAGAGGGGAAGCGATGAGTCTGGAAACGACGTTCGCGCAACCGATTTTTCCTGCTGCGGGTTGGGCGCTCCTGCACTCGCTCTGGCAGGGCGCGCTCGTGGCATTGCTCTACGCCGCCATCGCGGGGCTGCTCAAAGATTCCGCCGCGAAGGCACGCTATGCGCTGGCTTGC
>JBAVPI010000736.1:0-2061 GCA_049692915.1 Pyrinomonadaceae bacterium | reverse complement strand
GTGCTGGAGATTCTGCTGCAAAAGTTGAAGCGCGATTACCACACGCGCGGGCTGAATGTGTCCGGGATTTACCGTGAACTCACAGCCCGGCTTGAGGCGGCTCGTGACACGGGCGTCGTGGCGCGACTCAAGCGCGAAGCGTGGCAGTATAAGGAAGCGAACAGGCTCCCGGTCAAGCTCTTTAACGCCTTCAACACTCACGCCGTCGCCCGGCAAGCCCGACTCGAAGCCGAACCGCTCATCGAGGCAAGGACGCACCGCGTCGTGCGGGGCGAAGGCTTCACAATGACGCAACCCATCGCCTCCGGTGAGCGTCCGTTCGTCGTCGTGCAGCCGATTCTGCACATGCTTCCGACCTTGAGCGGAAAGACCATCAATGATTTCGCCCGAGCGATTCACAATCTCCCCCGGCAAGAACAGGAGCGCGTGCGCCGCGCATTTCTTGAGCGCAACGCGCCTCTCTACGGGCGCGTCCGCGACGGTCTCAAGGGCGAACTCCGTCGCGCATCTGCGGCCAAGCTGCGCTACTTCCGCTGGGCGTTCTACGCTGGCAACAAGCCGGAGCATCCAATCCACACTCTGACGCGGGAAGACCAAGCCGCTGTTTGGGAACTGCTCAAAGCGCGTTCGAGCGCGGGCGCGACTCCTATGCTCCCGTTCGTCGAAGCAGATGCGACGAATCGCGCCATCGCTTCCGCTGTCTAAACGAACGCGAGAAAAGAGAAGCGGACGGCCGTGTCATGTCTTCAGTGAGCGATGAATCGCTGAAGCTCGCTCGCCCGTTCGCTTCTCTTCTAGCGTTCCGTAAGCGCGAGAATCAGAAAAAGAGAGCGGCGAGCAAAGCACGACTTCGCCCGACAGGGTGAAACACGAAAACAATCACCAGAACGCACATCACCAGAGAAAGGACACACAAGATCATGTCATTCAATCGCATCCAAGTCCTCGGCAACCTGACACGCGATCCTGAGCTTCGCTACACGCCGCAGGGCACGCCGGTCTGCACCTTGAACGTCGCCAGCAACGACCGCGCCCGCGACCCGAAAACTAAAGAGTACACGGACACGCCGACCTTCTTTCGCGGCACGGTCTGGGGGCAGAAAGCGGAAGTGATCGCGCAGCACTTCGAGAAGGGTTCGGAGATTTTCGTCGAAGGCAGATTCCGCCCCGAAGAGTGGACTGACCGCGAGGGACTGAAGCGCACGACCTTCGGCATTCAGGTCTCCGACTTCAACTTCACGGGCAGCTCGAACAGAGGCGGCTCGCGCGCCGGAGAACCGCGCGCTTCCGCTCCCCCAGCCAGTGAGCAAGCGTCTGCCAGCGTTGCGGATGAAGGCGACGACGAGATTGACTTCAGCTAAACCGAGCCGACTCTCGAAAGTTTGGGCTCGCACGAAAAATGCCCGGACGCTTGTCTCACATGGTGAGCGTCCGGGTCACTCTTCTTTGTGCGAGCTACTGATGCGGCCCGGGCACGCCAGCGCACCGAAATCGCCTGAACAATTGCACCCTTGATGCGTTATAATGCCGCCCATGCAGAATTCCGATTACATTGAGCAGCGTGATGGCGGCTACTGGGTTCGAGGCACGCGGGTGTCGCTCGATTCCGTTGTTTATCGCTTCCTCGAAGGCTTGTCGCCGGAGAGCATTCAGGCGGACTGCTTCCCCGTGTTGACGCTCGAACAGGTGTACGGCGCGATCACCTTCTACCTGCACAACCGCGCCGACGTGGACGCCTACCTCCAACAGGCTGACGAGGAGTACGCCGCGTTTCGTGAGCGCGTTCGCGCCGAGTACCCGCAGGCGCATCGTCGTCTTGATGCCATCACCCAGAACGCGCCCGCGCTCCGCTCATGAAGCTGCGCTTTCAAGCCGACAACGACCTCGACCAGCGCATCGTCGTCGCCACCAAACGTCTCGATCCGGACATAGATTTTCAGACCGCCCCGGCCCTCGGCTTACACGACGTAGATGACCCCGATGTGCTTGCTTTGGCCGCACGCGAAGGGCGCGTTCTCGTCTCGCATGATCGCAAAACCATGCCCGGCCACTTCCGAGACT
>JBAVPI010000735.1:0-4584 GCA_049692915.1 Pyrinomonadaceae bacterium | reverse complement strand
CATCACCACACTGCAAAAGCTGTTGTGGAAAAACGAGATTCACACAACCGTTTCAGCCGAAGCCATTCGCTGGGCGCTACGCTATTTCTGGCAGAGAAAGAATGGAGATGACTCTGTAAATCGTCGTTGGGATGACGAGACGGCAGAGCACAACTGGCAAGATCAAACATGGTCGCCGTGGACAAGCACGGATGAAGCGGCTCAGAAGCAACCGACGTTCATTGATGATGACGTCATGGGCTTCATGTTGGCGGAAGCCGCTAACACTGACGGCAATGACCAACTCGACAGCCTCAAAACAGATAGGAAGAAAGTTGACGCGCAGTTAAAAGTGATGTCCAAAGAAGACAAGAAATCCGAGCAGGGCAAATCGCTTGAGCAGGAGAAGAAAGAGCTTACGGCAAAGATTGATGTTCTATCCAAAGGCAAAACAGATAAACGACGCGGCGCATTGGAAGTCACGCGCGCAATATCGCTTGCGCCTTTTGCGGGCGACATCACTTTCAATGCTAAGAGCGGGACGAAGACCAACACCAGTTTGTACGGCACGGAGGTTCACGCGACGCGCTATCAATACGGTGTTGCTTTAACGCCGCAATCTTTGCGCGTTCCGGCAAGAGTGCTTGATGTCGTGGAAGCGATCACGGGCTTGTCTGAAGTAGCTGGAAATCAAAGCCGCTTCCTGTTTGACTTTGCGCCCGAGTCGGTCGTGTTTCGCTGGACAGAAGATTTTGCGCCGCGAATGCTTTATGGCTTTGAGATGGACTCGGAGGCGAATCTCTCTTTCCCCTCAATCTTGAAGAAAGTTGCCGATGGTGATATTGACGCCGACGAAATGGTCATTGGCGGCGCAATTGTCGCGATGCTTGACGATGAAGCAAAGGAAACTTTGAAAGGCGCTTTTTTAAGTCCGGGTGTGAAGGCTGCCGCGCAGGAACTCAAGCGGCGCATCACCGACGATCTCGGCATAACAGGAGGTTGAGCGATGAAAACCATCGGCCTGTATGTTTCCGTGCCCGTCGCTTGCTTTCGCGTCCCACGCGCGCGGGAATACTTCGAGACTTTCCCTTGTCCGCCGCCCGCGACCGTTTACGGGATGTTGTTATCAATGGTCGGGGAAATCAACCGGCGCGCTCATGAAGGCGCGGAGATTGCCATTGCCTTATTGTCCGAGCCCCACTACTCCGTTGTGCTTAGAACGCTTTGGCGCGTCAAAGATAAAAACGCGGGGCCGGGGCTTGGCAATAATCGCCGCCCGGATTTTCAAGAGTTGCTTACCGATGTGCAACTAGCGGTATGGGTCAGGCAAGGCGCAGCAGAGGAAGCGGAGATTCCCTTAGCTCTACGCATTCAAAAATCGCTCGACAGTCCGGCAACAGTTTCTCGGTTCGGAGGTTTGTCTTTGGGTGAGAGTACACACCTTGTTGATTCGGTCTCGCGTTTGAAGTTGGAAGATATGCGGGGACGGCTACTCGTTGCCGCAGAGGATGGTGATCTTTCGTTACCGATCTGGCCGGATCATGTGGGGTCAGCAACAACTTGGGGGCAATACAGACTCACGCACACCACCTTAAATAACGAATCGCTAACAGCAAACAGGGCATGGACAGCGATTAAGCGCGACTAAGCGCAAAGGCGGCAGAGTTTAAAAATTGTTCGTTGCTTTCCTGCGGTGATGCCGACTGAAATTTAGTCTCCGTCAGATGTTGAGCAAATTTCATACGCTCCGAAATAACCAACGTCGTTCCTGTGATGCCGTCAGGCGATGATAAGTCCGAAAGGAGCATCGAGATGATGGCATTAAAGGTTCACGCGCTGCACGCGCTGGCTTACTGCGAACGATTGTTCTATCTCGAAGAAGTGGAGGAGATGCGGGTGGCGGATGAGCGTGTGTATGCGGGGCGGCGGCTGCATGTGGAGTTGGAGCGGGAGGAGGACGAAGAGGAGTGGTTGACTTATAACCTAGAAAGCGAGCGATGGGGGCTGACGGGTAGGATTGATTGCGTGCGGCGGCGAGATGGGATGATCGTGCCGTATGAGCATAAGCGGGGGCGGGCGGCGCGCTCGCGTGAGGGTGTGGCGGAGACTTGGGCGAGTGATCGTTTGCAGGTGATCGCGTATGCGGCGCTCGTGGAGGAGCAGACGGGGCGCGAGGTGCCAGAGGGGCGCGTCAGGTATCACGCGGATAATGTTTTGGTGCGTGTGCCGATTGACGAGGTGGCGCGGGGCGATCTGGCGCGGGCAATCGAGCGTGCGCGGGAATTGCAGGGCACGGTCGTGCGCCCGCCGGTGACGGAGAATGAAAGGCTGTGCGTGAAGTGCTCGCTCGCGCCGGTCTGTCTGCCGGAGGAGGCGCGGCTGGCAAAGCATTTGTAGGAGCCGGCGGCGGAGGCTCGGCAGGAAACGCGGACGTTGCGGCTGTTCCCGGCGGATGACGACAGGCGCACGCTGCACGTGGCGACGCAAGGAGCGCGCGTCGGGCGCAAAGGGGATCGCTTCGAGATCAAAGCGCCGGACGAGTCGCCGCAGTTGCACCCCGTTCATGAGATCGGGCAGGTCGTGCTGCACGGCTTCGCGCAGATCACGACGCAGGCGCTCAGGCTTTGCGCGGAACAGGAGATAGGCGTGCACTGGCTGACCGCGGGCGGTCGTTACATGGGCGCGTGGGCCTCCGGGATAGGGTCTGTGCAACGCCGGATCAGACAGTACCAAGCGTTGACGGATGAGGGAACGTGCCTGCGTCTGGCGCGAGGGCTTGCGGAGGCGCGTGCGCGGGGGCAGTTGAGTTTTCTACTGCGCGCGAGCCGCGAGGCCGGACGTAACGTGGCGGAAGTGAAAGAGTCCATCGGCAGCATACGCAAGCTTCTGTCACCGATGTCGCGTGCAACGAATATAGATTCTCTGCGCGGTTACGAAGGCAGCGTCGGCGCGCACTATTTCAGCGCGCTTCCCTTCCTGATCATACCGGATGTTTCGGAAGCGATGCGGCCACAGGGACGCAATCGCAGGCCGCCGCGAGATCGTTGCAACGCGCTTCTGTCTTACGGCTATGCGCTCTTGCTCAAGGATGTGACGAACGCGATTCTGACGGTCGGACTCGACCCCTGCTTAGGTTTCTATCACCAGCCACGCTCACAGGCGCACCCGCTGGCGCTTGATTTAATGGAATTGTTTCGTGTGCCGATGATTGATCTGCCTGTGATCGCCTCGATCAACCGACGACAGTGGGACGAGGAGGCGGATTTTCAAGTTGCAGGCCAACAGGTGTGGCTCTCGGATACAGGTCGTCGTAAGTTAATCGCCATTTACGAGAGGCGCAAAGCGGATCAGTGGAAGCATCCGGTCATCGGCCACTCGCTCTCCTATTCACGGCTGATGGAATTGGAAGTCAGACTCTTGGAGAAAGAGTGGATGGGTGAGGGCGGATTGTTCGCGCGCATGAGGCTCAGATAATGCTCATGAAGCTCGCGTGCCTTATTCGTGTTAAAAACAGGAGCGAGACAAGGTGGAAACAAAACAGTGGTATGTCGTCTGTTACGACGTGACCGAGCCGAAGCGCTGGCGGCGCATCTATAAGATCATTCACGGTTACGGCAGGAGGCTTCAATATTCCATTTTCAGATGCCGCTTAACCGTGCGACAGATGGAACGCCTGCGGTGGGAGCTGGAAAAGATTTTAACGACCGAAGACCGCCTCTTGATTCTCAGCCTCTGCGAGCCGTGCGAAAAGCGGGTCGCCGCGCACAATCGTCCAGAATCATGGCTTGACGAGGCGAAGAGTTTTGAAATAGCGTAAAGCCCTCTTTACAAGCTGCCCCGCTCGGCGGGGCTTTTTCACGAGCCTCGACTATCCACAAGCACCTGCGCCTTGTTACTCATCCGAATGGAAGTTTGATGAGAAAAGTCACAGCAGTTAAAAGGCTTAGCGTAAAAGCTCCTACAGGAAGATACTTGCGAGCAGAACTCAGACTGATTTTGCCTGCCTTCCGCTCCAATCTAACTGTCTTTGAATCCCGAAACCTACCAGCCACCAGCCACGTTATCACGGTCCTTGAAAAGGCTCTTGTAAATGATAGCAGCAACACATGTTGCCACCTACGCCGTGAAGACTCCAATGATGCCGAAAGGCGTTGAGCACAACGCAGTGCCCTTCCTCGATGAGCAGCAGCCGCTCTGGTGAAGACTCCAATGATGCCGAAAGGCGTTGAGCACCTCCTCAAGCGCCAGCGTGAGCTTGCCAAGCCCGGCGTGAAGACTCCAATGATGCCGAAAGGCGTTGAGCACCGGCGAAACTCTTCGAGCCAACTCGGAGAGTAGAACCACGCGTGAAGACTCCAATGATGCCGAAAGGCGTTGAGCACCGGCCAGCTCAGACCTCTTCGCCGTCGACATCACGGTGAAGACTCCAATGATGCCGAAAGGCGTTGAGCACCGGTATGCCGCCCTCTCTGCTCCCAGAAGCTGCGTGGTGAAGACTCCAATGATGCCGAAAGGCGTTGAGCACGGCGACGCGGAGAGCGGCGAAAGACAGGCAAGATGAGTGAAGACTCCAATGATGCCGAAAGGCGTTGAGCACTGCAGCTC
>JBAVPI010000734.1:0-3729 GCA_049692915.1 Pyrinomonadaceae bacterium | reverse complement strand
GATTTTCACACTCATCACATACTGCTTTCGCACGGCGTCGTCATCCTTGAAGGACTCGATTTGCGAGAGGTCGCGGCGGGCGCATACGAGTTAATCTGCCTGCCGCTCAAAATTGTCGCAGGGCACGGGGACGGCGCTCCGGCACGCGCCATTCTGCGCACGCTCGATTAAGACGTGAAGCGTCGTCAAGCTTCCCGCATTCGGCAAACCTCCGCGCGAAAGGTTAAGCGTCTATGTCCGAAGGACAATCAATCGAGAAGGTCTCGCTCTCCGACAAGTTCGGACTCTTCAGCGAACACTGGTCTCCGAAGATCGCGGGCGAGGTCAACGATTCCTACGTCAAGCTCGTGAAGTTCAAGGGCGAGTTCGTCTGGCATCAACACGAGGCCGAGGACGAGTTGTTTCTCGTCGTCAAGGGGCGTATGACCATCAAGCTGAGGAATCGCGAGATTCAACTCGAAGAGGGCGAGTTCGTCGTGATTCCCAAAGGCGTCGAGCACATGCCCGTGGCCGACGAAGAGGTTCAGGTTTTACTGCTTGAGCCGAAGACCACACTCAACACCGGCAACGTGAGGGAAGAACGCACACGCGACGAACTCCAGCGCATCTGAACAGGAAAGATAGTTTGAGCACTTTAACCGGAAAGAATTTTGCCGACGCGCGTGCGAAGATGTGTCGTCACTCCGTCCCGGAATTGATCGAGCGCCTGTCGAGCGATGATCTTTTGACGCGCTTCCTCGCCGAAATGTGTCTGCGCGACGCGACCGGTACTTGACTCAGTTTCCGGCCTGCGGCTCCGCAGGCAGAGCGCGAGGCGGCCATCGCGGAGTGGCGCGAGTGGTGGGAAATTCACAGCCGGACTTCGAGAAAAAGATGGGAACAAAAGACTCAAACGAAGAGACGCGCGTAAGCGCTTCGCAGAACACGCCGGTCGAAGTTGACACGCCCAAATACCGCGGGCGCGTCTATGCCATCGTCCGGCGCATCCCTGCGGGGCGGGTTATGACTTACGGCCAGATCGCCGAACTGCTCGGCGAAGGCTACACTCCGCGCACCGTCGGCTACGTCATGCACGCGGCGGAAGAGGGCGACCCGTGGCATCGCGTAATCAACGCGCAAGGCGGATGCTCGACCACGCGCCTCGTGCTCCCGCACGACAAGCAACAGCGCATGCTCGAAGCCGAAGGCGTCATTTTCGACGCGCGCGCCCGTTGCGATCTCGGTCGCTACCGCTGGACGCCGGAAGAATTTGCCGAAGCCGCGGACGACTCGACCCAGCCGAGTCTCTTCGGCGACTGAGGTGCTAATTCAGATAAGGAGTTCACAGTGAACAATGACCCCCTACAGAAACGCGTCCCCTACGAAGTCAGCGCGCCGCGCTACTCCGTCTCGCACGCGATGGTGACGACCGCCTTCGAGATGCCGGGCTACCGCGTCCGCCAGAATCTGGGCATCGTGCGCGGCATCGTCGTCCGCTCGCGTAATCTCTTCGTCAACATCGGCGCACTCGTCAATTCGATGGTCGGCGGCAACATCACGGCGTGGACTCGCCTCTGCGAGCAGACGCGCGCCGATGCCTTCGAGATCATGATTCAGCACGCCACGGAACTCGGCGCTAACGGCATCATCGGCGCACGCTACGACGCGACGGAACTCGGCAGCGGCATCACCGAAGTCCTCGCCTACGGCACGGCGGTCGTCGTCGAGCCGTTGGAAGGCACGAATCTCTATAGCTCTTGAGCGACACAACACTCACGGCTGACGACTTGACGCGGCTGCGCGAAGTTTTCGCGCGCGTCCCGTTCGTGCGCCTGTTGGGGCTGGAACTCCGGTCGGCGGAGCGCGGCGCGGCCACCTTCACGCTCGACGTGCGCGAAGAGTTGACGCGCATGGAGGGACTTTTGCACGGCGGGGTGTTGGCTTCTCTGCTCGACACGGCGGCGGCCTGCGCCGTGCACACGATGCTCGAACCGGGCGGGCGCACCCTGACCGTTGACCTCACAATACATTACCTGCGCCCCACGACTGACGGACGCATCACGGCCCGCGCACACGTGCTCCGCGAAGGCCGACGCCTCGTCATCCTCGCGGTCGAAGCGACGGACGAAGCAGGCGCTCTCATCGCAACTGCCGTCACGACATACGTAAAACAGAATTGAAGAGCAGACGAGCGGCCCGTCAGCCGCATCCTAACTCTGCCCTCCGAACACACAAACCGCGCTGTCATATAAAGAGACCTGTGGCGTGCCCGGCACGTCCGCGGACTTGATAGACAAACGCCGACGCCCTGTGCAAAAATTGTTTTCACAGACACAAGGCTGTTCCGGCCCGTGGTAATCAGACTCTCCATCAGTCAAATTTAAAGTTCCTCTTCGTCGTACTTTTTCGTCGTACTTTTTCGTCATCCTGATCATGCTCTCGCTCTACGGTGCACTTCTCGCCCAACACCCGCGCCAACTCACGCCCGTGCGTTGCGCCGAGCAGACGATTGCGCAACTCCAACGCTACTTCGAGGACGTGGTGCTGGAAAACAATCTATCGTCGCTCGTGGTTGAGGCCGTCTTGCCCGCGACGCAAAGGCCCATGCGCGAGTTGGCGCGGGTGGCCGAGGTCGGACAGGCCGCGCGCCACGCCTTCTTCTTCGTCTCGCATGACGACGCACTGAACGAGTCGGGCTTTGCGGCGGAGACGGGCGCGGGCGGCCCTGTGCTTTTAAGGAAGGAGCCGCAACGCGATTTCGACGAACGCTTCGTCGTCATCGCCGACGCGCGTTTCTCTGCCCTGCTGGCCTCCGTCCGCTATCACGGAGAGGCCGGGGCCGAGGCTTCCGGCGACGAAGTTATCTGGACGTTCGAGCCTGACATCATCTATTCGGCCCTCGAATATTTGATGGCGCGCGTGACGGCGGAACAGCCCGCACACGCCTCGGTCTTCTCGGAAGCCGTGCGCACGTGCGTGCCCAAGACGATGTCGCTCGGTTTGACGGTCGCCGTCACGACCAAGCTCGCGCGCTTTCTTCAGGAGCAGGCCATGCGCGAGATCGCCGTCAACCGCATCGCCGCTTCCATCCGTCGCTCGCTCGATCTGCCCAGCGTGTTGCAGACCACCGTCAACGAAGTGGGACGCGCGCTCGGTGCGGAATACTCGGCCCTGAGCGTCGCGGTCGAGCACGGCGCAACGCCGCTGACGACCTGCTACTTTCGCAACGCGGGCGACGACGACGAGGCATGCCGTGCGAGGATGATGAGCGACCTCGACACCTACGGCGTAAGCATGCGCGCGCATCCGCAGGTTTTCTTTCGGGACAAAAGCGGCAAAGCGGACGGAGCGGACGCGCGACCCCTAGCCGCCGTCCCGCTCATTTACGGCGAGCGCGCGACGGGCGTGCTGATGGTCTGGGCGAACGACCCGGCCCGCATCTGGCAGGAGAACGAAATCTTACTGATGTGCACGGTGGCCGATCAGGTGGCCGTGGCCGTCAACCACGCGCGACTGTTTCAAGAGTCGCAGCAGCATGCGCTGACGGACGCGCTCACGGGCTGCTTCAACCGTCGCGCGTTCGAGATTCAACTCGAACGCGACCTGCATCTCGCGATGCGTATGAGCCAGCCCGTCTCGCTCGTGCTGATTGACGTTGACCATTTCAAGCGCGTCAACGATGAACACGGACACGACGCGGGCGACGCGGCCCTGCGCACCATCGCCGATGCGTTGCGCGACGAACTGCGC
>JBAVPI010000733.1:0-2856 GCA_049692915.1 Pyrinomonadaceae bacterium | reverse complement strand
GCGTCGAAGCAGGAGCCTGCCCAGACGCGACAGGCATTGCAACCCGACCCCGCGCCCGCGCCACTCCGGCGCGACGTGGACGCCCTCGACATAGACGGCCTGCGGCGTGTCCGTGATGATGTCTGCTTTGAAGGCCAGATGCTCGCCCTCGCGCCAGACGAGGACGCGTCCCGCCTCGACCCTGCGCGCCAGACGACGGCAGAATCCTTCGGGGTCGCTCTCCAGAGGATTGCGCCCGCCTTCGGTGCCGAGCATCGCGGCGTTGACTTCGACGAGCAGCGGGAGGTCTTTGTAATCGGCGGGGCGCAGGGCGGGCGCATCGTCGCTGTCTTGCGCGTTGGGCGGCTCGCGCATGACGAGCAGGTGCTCTTCGGTGAAGGTGTGAGAGGGCGCGCACCGGCCCGCGTAAGTGCGCCAGAATTGTTCGACGGGGCCACGCTCGCCGCGAATCAACCGGGGCGAAAATTTATCGCGTGAGAAAACGGCGAGAGTTTCAATCGCTGCTTCGTCGTCGGCGACGAAGAGAATCGCGTCGCCCGCGAGCGCGACGCCGCGCATCTGTCCGTCGTGAGCGCGACAGGCGTAGAACTGGCCGCGATTGCGCACGTCTTCAAGGCCGTGCTCGCGGATCAGGCCGCGCATGTAGACCGTCTGAATCGGCGACGCTTCGAGATAACGCGTCGTCTCGTCCGTGTGCTCGCCCCCCAGCGGTTGAATTGTGAGAGAAGTGTTCACGTTTCGTCTTCCGTCAAGACTGTCTGCGTGTCCGGCGGCTTGACCGTGTGGAGGAGGGGCAGCGGTGGTGGCGGTCGTGCCGTGTTTGAAGAGGTTGGGCGGAGACGCTCTCCGGGTCGTCGGGAAAGCGTCTCCGTCGTGCTGTAGGGCAGTTATCGCATCGAGGCGGTGTCGTCGCCGCCGACCATCGCGGACATGGCTTCCAGAGCGGAGTCGCCCAAGACCATCCCGTCGCCCAAGACCATCCCGTCACTCATCATAATGCCGTCGCCGAGGACTTGGCCGTCGCCCAAGACCATCCCGTCGCTCATCATGATGCCGCACGAGACGAAGACCGTGCCGTCGCCCAAGACCATGCCGTTGCTGGTCATGACGTTGTCGCCCATCATGATGCCGTCGCCGAGGACTTGACCGTCGCCCAAGACCATCCCGTCGCCTAAGACCATGCCGTCGCCTAAGACCATCCCCAAGCCGTAAACGGTCTGGTACTTCGCGATGAGGTTTGAGCCGGTGGCGTAGTGCTGATTGAGCATGATGCCCTGCGACCACGGGAACGAGTAGTTGGCGATGGTCGTCTGCGGAGTCGGGAGCGTCGAGGTTGTCAGGAGCGGGTCGCCCTGCCGCGTGCCGCCGTTCATGTTCGTGCGGACGAGGCGCGCGAGCCTGATCGCGCCCTCGACGTTCAGTTCGCCCGCGCCCTGCTCGAACATGTTCCAGCCGGGCAGTTGCTGCGCCGTGTACATCAAAATCATCTTGACCATGTTCGGCGTCAGCTTCGGATTGGCTTGCAGCAAGAGGGCCGCCGCGCCCGCGGTGATGGGCGTCGCCATCGAAGTGCCGCTCAGGTACATCAGTCGTTTGTTGTCCGAGTCCACGACGCCGGAGTCGAGTTCGGGGTGGCGGCTGACGAGAGCATTACGACGTTCCTTACCGTCGTCGGCTTCGGCATAGACGATTCTGTTGCCGGGCGCGACGAGGTCGGGCTTGATGAGATTGTCGTAGTGTTTGACGAGGTTCGCGTCCTTCCAGTAGCTGCGGGTCGGGCCGCGCGAACTGTAGGTGGCGATGCCGTCGTCGTTGCGCGCGTCGGTGCCGAAGGTGTTGGTCGCGCCGACGGTGAGCGCCGAAGGTTCATTGCCGGGCGAATGGATGAGTCCGTAAACTTTCTGGCCCGCGTCCGTTTTGCCGTTGTTGCCAGCGGCGGCGACGACGACGACGCCCGCGTCAACCAGCCGACGCACGGCGCGGCAGAGCGGGTCGTTTTTGTAAGAGTCCACGGCGGAAGTGCCGAGGCTCATGTTGACGACGCGGATGTTGTACTTCTGCTGATTCGTCGGATTGGAAGAACTGAGCGGCTTCGTGGCATCAGCCGGGCTGAGAATCCAGTTGAGCGCGTTCAGCAGATCGGAGGTGCGGCCCGCCCCGTTCGAGTCGAGCACGCGCAGGTTAATGATGTCGGCGTTCTTGGCGATGCCGTCGTAGGCGTTTGTGTAGGTGGTGCTCACTCCGGCGGCGGCGGCGGCGACGTGCGTGCCGTGACCGTAAGGGTCTTTATCGGCGTTGGTGTTCTCCGGCGTGAAGTCCTTCTTGAATTTAACGCGAGAGGCGAAGGCCCTGTGACCCACGTCTATGCCGGAGTCAATGACGGCGATGCCGATGCCCGTGCCGTCGAGCGTCTGGCCGGTCAGCCCGCTAATCAGACCGCCGTTGCGGACGGCCTCCGTGCCGGTCGTAGTTGTGACGTGGCCGAAGGACTGAACCTTCCTGTCGGGCGAGAGATAACGGGTCGCGCCGCTCGCCGCCAACTCTTCGAGCGCCTTGACGGGCACATCAACGCGGAGCGCGCCGAGTTGAGCCAGACGCGCATTGATCTCGACGCCGTGGCGCTTGAGCAACTCTTCGAGCGCCGTGTTCTGAAGGTCTGCGGTTTGCAGGATGACGCCGACACGCCCGCCGCGCGAGTTATTCATCAACTCGCGCAGGTCGGACGAGATTTTGTCGCCCGCAAACTCCGCGCTGTCGCCCGCGTCTGTTTTGGCGTCGGCAGTGGCGTCGTCGAGGCGGACGGGCGTAAAGAGTTTGGCGAGCGAAGCGTCGCGCGAGATGTGCTCGGCGTAGAGC
>JBAVPI010000732.1:0-4371 GCA_049692915.1 Pyrinomonadaceae bacterium | reverse complement strand
GGCTTCATTCTTCACTTGGCTATCTGCCGCCGGTGGAGTTCGAAGCCTTACACCTAAACTCTGGCCCGCAGGCAGGAGATGTATTAACGACTATGCAAGTCTGTCCAGTCTGATGGGTTCACTCCATGATCGCCACAAATGGCCTTGTGATTAAGACATTGCCATCTCGTCGCGTCACTCTTTTCTTTTTTGCAGATGTTACACTTAAATTTCTGAGCCATAACCACTCCTAAGAATTTAAATGAGGAACAGAATCGTAAGAAAACTTAAGCGCGCAAGAGCATAAAGTCAACAACATCTAAAAGCAATTACAATTCAAGTGTTGTTGCCTCTAACTTCTTGGGATTACCACACTACGAAACTCTAACTACTCTATATTGGAGTGAAATAAAAGATGTCAGGGAATGATAAGCGAGATGTTTGTGGCCGTCTTTTAATGGTGTTGGGGTCGTTGAAGCTTTCAACGGGCCTCACGGCCTTTGTGTGCGGGTGATTGAGCTTTTCAACAGCTTGTTGGACTTTCCAACCGGCTGGTTGAAGCTTTCAACGACGGCGTTGATTCTTTCAACCGGACGGTTGAATCTTTCAACGGCTGGTTGAAAGATTCGGCGAGGCAGTTGAAATTTCCAAATAGCCCGTTGAATCTTTCAACGATTGGTTGAAAGAGTCGGGGAATGGGTTGAAATTTCCAGATGGCCGGTTGAATCTTTCAACGAGCCGTTGAAAAGAGTGGCGAGGCGGTTGGAAACTTCAACGAGCGTGCGGAGAGAAGTTTGGGCCTGAAAGTTATAGTAGATGCGGGAAATTAGTCTGCGGTGTGAAGCGCGAAGGCCGCATTCCTTATCACGAACATAAGGAATGCGGCCTGACTGTCTTCGAGTGTCGCGGTTCTCTACGAAGCGCCCGCCGTTTTCGTCCCGGCGGTCGCGCGCTTGTCCATCGCCACGTAGTCGCGGCGTTTGTATCCGAGATAGACCTGACGCGGGCGCGCGATTTTCTGATCCGCATCGCCGAGCATTTCCGCCCACTGCGCGAGCCAGCCGGAAGTGCGCGGGATGGCGAACAGGACAGGGAACATATCAACGGGCAATCCCATCGCGCGATAGATGATGCCCGAATAGAAATCCACGTTCGGGTAGAGACGGCGCTTGACGAAATACTCGTCTTCGAGCGCGATGCGTTCGAGTTCGAGCGCGAGGTCGAGCAGGGGGTCTTTGCCCGTCACCTCGAACACTTCGTCTGCGACCTGCTTGATGATGCGCGCGCGCGGGTCGTAGTTCTTATAGACACGGTGTCCGAAGCCCATCAGTTTGATCTCGCCCGCCTTGACGCGCTTGACGTATTCGGGCACGCGGTCTTTCGAGCCGATCTCGCTGAGCATCTTCAAGACAGCTTCGTTCGCGCCGCCGTGGAGCGGGCCGTAGAGCGCCGCCGCCGCGCCCGCGAGCGCCGAGTAGGGGTCTGTGTGCGCGCTGCCGATGGAGCGCATCGTGTTCGTCGAACAGTTCTGCTCGTGATCCGCGTGGAGAATGAAGAGGACGGAGAGTGCGCGTTCGAGCACGGGGTTCGGCTGATACTTCAACTCCGTCGTCTTGAACATCATGTTGAGGAAGTTGCCTTCGTAAGAGAGGTCGTTGTCCGGATAGGTGTAGGGCAGGCCGATGCGGTGACGATAGGCCGAGGCGGCGATGGTCGGCACTTTGGCGATCAGCCTGTGAATCTGTTTCTGGCGGCACGGCTCGTCGAAAATGTTCTTGGCTTCAGGATAGAAGGTCGAGAGAGCGGCGACCATCGCCTCGAACATGCCCATCGGGTGCGCGTTGTAGTGAAAGCCGTCCAAGACCTTCTTGATGTTCTCGTTGATGAAGGTGTGGTGCGTGATGTTGTGCTGCCACTCTTTCAACTGCGACGCGTCCGGCAATTCGCCGTTCAATAGCAGGTAAGCCACTTCGAGATACGTGCTTCCCTCGGCCAGTTGTTCGATGGGGTAGCCGCGATATTCGAGGATGCCACGGTCGCCGTCAATGTACGTGATGCTGCTCTTGCACGAAGCCGTGTTCATAAAGGCAGGGTCATAGGTCATCAGGCCGAAATCTTCGTCGGAAGCCTTAATCTGCCGCAAGTCCATCGCCTTGATGGTTTCGTTCTCGATGGGAATTTCATACTGTTTGCCGGTGCGATTGTCTGTGATGGTTAAAGTGTCGGCACTCATAGTTGATCCTCCACGCATGGCTGCCACGCCGCCGTTAAAAGTTCGTTGATTCGTTTGAGACAATCTTCATGCAAAAAGGTTGACATTGCAAGTGCGCCACGAACAGGCGCGTGCGCCCGCGACAACTCAGGCGCGGTTGCTTGTCACGCCCTAACGACTTTGCTATTTTCAATTCACTCTACCGCTAAGGACTGACACATCATGGACAAACCGAAAGACAGTGGCGGCGACGCCAAGCCGGACAAAAGCCCCGCCGGGCTGGAGGGCGTCGTCGCGGCTGAATCATCCATCGGCGACGTGGACGGCATCAACGGCGTCCTCATCTATCAGGGACTCGACATCCACGACCTCGCTAAGAATTCAACTTTTGAAGAAGTCATCTACCTGCTCTGGCATGGTCATCTGCCAAAGAGCGCGGAACTCAACGAACTGCGCCGCGCCATCTCGGATAATCAAACGCTCCCTGCGGAAGTAGTCGAGTTGATACGGAGTTTCCCGAAAGATGCCGAGCCGATGGACAGCCTGCGCACGGCCGTGTCGGCGCTGGCCTTCTATGACCCTGCCGCGCACGACACGTCGCGCGAGGGAGCGTTGAAGACGGCGACGAAACTGACGGCGCAACTCCCCGTCATCGTCGCGACGATTGAGCGCCTGCGCAAAGGCGAAGAGCCAATCGCGCCGAAGCCGGAGTTGAACATCGCCGCGAACTTTCTTTACATGCTCAAGGGCGAAGTGCCGTCCGAGCGCGAGGCGCACATCTTCGACGTGGCGCTCATTCTTCATGCCGACCACGAACTGAACGCCTCGACGTTTACGGGCCGCGTCGTCGCGGGCACGCTCGCAGACATGTACGGCGCGGTGACGGCAGCCATCGCGGCGCTCTCCGGCCCGCTGCACGGCGGCGCGAACACGAACGTCATGAAGATGCTGCTGGAGATTGACTCTCCCGACCGCGCCGAAGCGTGGATGATGGACGCGCTCGCGCAGAAGAAGAAGGTCATGGGCTTCGGCCATCGCGTCTATCGCACGGAAGACCCGCGCTCGACACACCTGCGCCAGTTCGCGAAAGAGTTGGGCGAGGAACGCGGCGATACGAAGTGGTACGAGATGCTTGAGAAGTTGCGCGCGGTGATGATGCGCGAGAAAAAGCTCTACCCGAACGTGGATTATTATTCGGGCGCGGCCTATTACATGATGGGCATTCCGCTCGACCTCTTCACGCCGATCTTCGCCGTCAGTCGCATCTCCGGCTGGACGGGCCACATCCTCGAACAGTACGCCAACAATCGCCTTATCCGCCCGCGCGCCGAATACACAGGCCCGCGCGGCGTCCCTTACGTGCCGATTGACGAGCGGTAGTCGCCGGACGCTTGACGGGCAATCGTTGCCGGACGCGCGCAGCGTCAAGAGTCTTGCGGACGAAGCGGAGAGGGGACGGGTGAGATGACTTCAAAGGTTGAGGGCCATCTCGACGACGCGACACGACCCCGGACTCTGCGTCTGGTCGGGAGTCTCACCGCCGCCGTCTATTTGCTGGCGTGCCTCTTCTTCATCAAAGGGCCGGACGTGTATTCGCGCGCGGGCCGCGAGTTGTTCACGTGGTTCTGCGTGCTGTCGCTTTTGCCTCTGTTCCGCAAGGGCTACAAATTAGTCGAAGCCTCGGACGAGCGTCGCGTGACACGGACGATTATTCTCTTCGGCGCTCTCTTCTGTCTCTTCGCCTTCTTCACTTTTCCTTTTCACTCGACCGACGTGTTCGGCTATATCAACCGCGGCTGGCAACAGGTTCATTACCATCAAAATCCATACGTCTATGCCGTCGGCGACATCCGCGGCTGGCGGCAAGACCCGATGCTGTGGAATCACTGGATTTACAACCCGAACCCTTACGGCTTTCTGTTTTCACTGCTCGCACGACTCGTCGGATATGCGGCGGGCGGCAACTGGTGGGCGATGCTCTTCATGTTCAAGTTGCTGAACGTGACGGCCTACGCGCTCACCGCATGGCTCGTCTGGTCGGGCGCGAAGCACGCCGGTTATCGGAGGCCCGCCCTCGCCCTCTACGTCGTGCTGTGGAATCCTCTCCTGCTGTTGCACCACATCGCCAACGGCCACAACGACCTGCTCGTCGGCTGCCTGCTCGCGCTCGCCTTTTACCT
>JBAVPI010000731.1:0-2518 GCA_049692915.1 Pyrinomonadaceae bacterium | reverse complement strand
CGTCGCGGGCGAGGGGACACGCGCGGGGCAGGACATCACCGTCGAGGTCTCGCTCGACGCGGGCGTGCCGCTCGAATCCGTCAAGTCGAACTCGCACGAGATTGATGTCGAGAAGCCGTCGGCTTCGAGCGCGCGTGTGCGCCTGCGGAGCGGGACGACTATCCCCAACAAGGATTTCATACTCAAGTACGCGGTGGCGGGCAGCGTCGTGAAGGACGCGCTGCTCACGCACAGGGACGCAAACGGCGGTTATTTCACGCTCATCATGCAGCCGCCCGACCGCGTGAAGTCGGAAGACGTGATGCCGAAGGAACTCGTCTTCGTGCTCGATACGTCGGGTTCGATGAGCGGCTTTCCCATCGAGAAGGCCAAAGAGACGATGAAGCTCGCGCTCGACGGCCTCTATCCGCAGGACACGTTCAATCTCATCACGTTCGCGGGCGACACGAACATATTGTTCCCCGAACCCGTGCCCGCGACGAAAGAGAATCTTGAGAAGGCGCAGAAATTTTTGGAGACGCGCGAGGGCGGCGGCGGCACGGAGATGATGAAGGCCATCAACGCCGCGCTCAATTCTTCCGACACCTCGGATCACGTCCGCATCGTCTGCTTTATGACGGACGGCTACGTCGGCAACGACATGGAGATGATCGGCGAAGTGCAGAAGCACCCGAACGCGCGCGTCTTCTCATTCGGCATCGGCAGTTCGGTCAACCGCTTCCTGCTC
Source organism: Pyrinomonadaceae bacterium (assembly GCA_049692915.1). GTDB lineage: Bacteria > Acidobacteriota > Blastocatellia > Pyrinomonadales > Pyrinomonadaceae > JAIVJG01. The sequence goes on along the minus strand of JBAVPI010000731.1, from coordinate 1,791 downwards.
GATAAGATGGCGGAGTACGGGCGCGGCGAAGTGGAGTATGTCGCTTTGGATGACGACGGCTCGGCGGCGGCGCGTCGTTTTCATGAACGCGTCAGGAATCCTCTGCTCACGGACATCTCGATTGACTGGGGCGGCCTCCCTGTGGCGGACGTGTATCCGAAACGCCTGCCCGATCTCTTCAGCGCCAAGCCCGTCATCATCACGGGACGCTACACGGGCGCGGGCAAGGGCGCGATTCGTCTGCGCGGCAGGATGGCGGGCAAGAGTTTCGAGCGCGAGATGGTCGTCAACTTTCCGGAAGCACAGGCGGAGCATGATGTGCTCGCGACTTTGTGGGCGCGGCGTCGTGTGGACGACTTGATGGGGCAGGACATGCAGGGCGCACAGGCGGGCACGATGCGCGACGACCTGCGCGAGGCGATTACGCAACTCGGTCTTGAGTATCGTCTGCTGACGCAGTTCACGTCGTTCGTCGCGGTGGAAGAGATGACCGTCACGGACGGCGGCCAGCCGCGTCGCATCGAAGTCCCTGTTGACATGCCCGAAGGCGTGAGCCGCGCGGCGGTCGGCGAGGATGAGCCGTTTGCGCGATTGCAAAATTTCGTGGCTCTCTCCGCGCCCAAACAGTCGGCAGGCGCGTTCAAAGCCGTCACCAAGAGCGGGGCGACCGAGCGGAGGAAAGAGAATCGCGGGCGGGGAATCGCCACCCCTAGAAGAAGCACCAACGTCTCAAGCGGCGCAGCGAGCGCAGGTGCGATTACCGCCGATGGAGGGACGAGCGCACCGCCGCCACCGCCGCTCCGCGTCCATCCCACGCCGAAAAGCGTAATTGTTGACGCGGACGAAGTGACGAGAACGGGCACCGCGCTCTCCGTTGAAGAGCAGAAGCGCAGGCAGGTGCTCGCCAAATTGAACCCGGCCATCGCCGCTGTGGTGGAGCGTTTGAGGAACAAGAGCGCGACGCCCGCCGCTACGGAAGCGAGGTTCGTCCGCGACGGCAAGGCGGAGGTGCAGGTGTGGCTCAAGGACAAGTCGCCGCAGGTGCTGGCGCAGTTGAAGCGCCTCGGCTTTGAAGTCGTCCTCGACCCGCAGACATCGAAACTCGTCATCGGTCGAATTTCGATTGAGAAGCTGGAAGAGTTGGCGAAGCTCGACGCGGTGCGTTACGTCGCCCCGCAAATGTAGAGACGCGTGCGCTCACAAAAGTTAAAGGGCCGGAAGGGAACGTGCACCCTCCGGCCCTTTAACTTTTCGCGCGCCTTATCTTGCGACGGCCAAGCCGACGCCGACCGGCATGTCAATGATTTCCCATGCGGAATCGTCGCGGAGCAGCTTCGACATCAGTTCGGCGTGAAGGATATGGCCGCTCCGCTCCGCTTTGACGAGTCCGAACAGAGGCATGCCGAGCAGGGCGAGGTCGCCGACGATGTCGAGAATTTTGTGACGCACAAACTCGTCGGACGAGCGCAGCGGCGTGTCGTTGAGCATGCCGCCGGGCGTGAGCACGATGGCGTTGTCGAGCGAGCCGCCGCGAATCAGGTTGGCGCGACGCAGCGCGTCTATCTCTTCGGTAAAACCAAAGGTGCGGGCCGGGGAAATCTCGCGGATGAAGGCGTCGGGATCGAGCGCGTCGAAGCGCAGATGCTGGACGCCGATGAGCGGGTGTTTGAAATCAATGAGGCAGTCAATCTCATAACCGTCATGCGGCTCGACGGACATGCGCCGGTCGCCCTGCTCGACCGCGATGCGTTCGCGCACGCGCAACACGCGCCGCGCCGCAGGCTGCTCGAC
>JBAVPI010000730.1:0-3216 GCA_049692915.1 Pyrinomonadaceae bacterium | reverse complement strand
GGCGTTCGTGATTAGTCGCCGGAGGACAAAGCGGGAGTGTCTTGAAGTTAAAAAGAGGCCCCGGCTGGCCGTGTCGGATTCAAGGTCGGGTTTGCAGCGACCTTAAAACGCGCGCGTCGCGCCGGAGCCTCGCGGCAGCTAATTTCTCGTGGCGGTCTTGGCGGGTGACGGAGCTTTTAATGCCGCTTCGATGGCGGCCTTCAACCCCTCGTAGGAACGGTCGGAGACGCTCCTGCCGTTGACGTAGAGACTCGGCGTGGCGTTGACGCCGACGCGTTGGCCCTCCAGCATGTCGCGCTGTACGTTGTCGGCGAATTTGCCGCTGTCGAGCGAGGCGTCGAACTTCGCGCGGTCGAGTCCCAGCCCGCTCGCGTACTCTTTAAGGTTGCTCACCTCAAGCGCCGACTGGTTGCGGAAAAGCATCGCCGCGTACTCCCAGTACTTGCCCTGCTCGCGCGCCGCCTCGGCGGCCTCGGCGGCCTTCGGCGCGAAGGCGTGCTGCTGAAGCGGGTAGTCGCGCACGACGAACCTCACGCGGTCGCCGTACTCGCTCATCAATCGTTCGAGGATCGGGTGCTCTTGGCCGCACGCGGGACATTGAAAGTCCGTGAATTCGACGAGCGTGACGGAGGCGTTCGGGCTGCCTTTCGATGGCTGGTCGTCGGTAGAAATATCGAAGACGGGCGGCGTCGGCGCGGTGAGGAACGTCTGAATTGCCGCGCCCTGACGCAGGCGCGTCGCGAAGTCGCTCTCCACCTTCTGTCCGGCCTGCTGTTGCAGGTATTGAATGATTTGATTTTTTATCTGTGCGAAGTCGCCGTTGATGCGCTCTTTATTCTGGTTGTAGAAAGCCTGCGCTTCGGCCTCCGTAACCTGCGGCGCTTTGGCCGTCATTTCGGCGTCGAGGAGGGCGCGGGTGGTGACGCTTCGCTTCTGCGCCTCGTTCTGAAGCAGCACGTCATTAATCTTCAGTTCGATGTCCTGCCTGCGCGCCGCGTAGGTCTGCTCCTGCACGGTGAAAATTAAAGGACGCAAGCTGTCTTCGATATCACCCGACGTGATGTTTTTGCCGTTGACGACGGCGAAGACGCGCGCGCGCTCCGACGCGTTCGCGGGCGGCGTGACGCGCTCCGTCATGATTTTGACCTGCGCGGCGCTGCGCAGGCGGTCGGCGAAACTTTTGGCCTGCACCCTCTGCCGCTGGTCGAGCAGATAGCTGATGATGTCCTTCCTCACGTCTTTGAACTCGCCTTGAAGCTGTGTGCGGTTCTGGTCATAAAAGGCTTGAGCCTCGGCATCGGTCGGATTAATCGTCTTAGTGACCACCTCGTCTTCCAGCAGTTTCGTCGTGCTCACGCCGCGCTTCTTCGCCTCGGCATCAAGCAGCACGGAATTAATTTGCAGATCGAGTTCACGGCGTCGCGCTTCGACGACAGCCTGTTGGAGTTTGACGATGCTCTCCTGCGTCTGCGGGCTGAGGTCTGCCTTCGTGATATTCACTCCGTTGACGACGGCGAGCACGTCCGGCAAAGGCTTATCTTCGCAACCACAGTTTATCTCCGCATTGGCCGCAGGGTTCGTCACCGCTGCCGCCTGTGTGGTCGCGGGCACTCCGCCGCTCGACGGCGCGGGTGTCGGCGTCGGTGTCGGCTTGGACGTGTTGGTGCGCGAGAGTGACGGCTTAGCAGTCGTGCTTCCCTTGCGACCGACGCCGCCGGTCTGCGCCAACGTCGGCGCGCAGACGAGGGACGCGATTACGAGTTGATAAAAAAACTTCTTCATTAAGTCCTCCGATTCGATTTACCCTGATTGAAATTTAGTTCGCATTCACCCATCCGGCGGCGCATGAGCAGTCGCAGCATTCGATGCTTTTAATCATTTCGATTGGGGGAACTTGAATGATTTAGCAGGAATGCAAAGTAACACAATCCCCTTGTTCGACGCCAAGAGGCGCACGCGGATTCTTCTCGATGAAAGCGTCCGATGGACGGCGGCGCTTATGCGCGCTTCCAACTGATGCGATAGCGCGCGGTCAAAGACAGTCCCAGACTCAGGACAAGCAACCCCATGACTAAGATGGGCCACACGTATGGCAGCGCGAGCACGATTGCCCAGAACGCCGCGCCGAGCAGCAGCGCGACGGTCTCCGAACGTTTCTTCTCAGAAAGTAGCCGTCGCTGTAGCCAGCGGCCCGTCGCCGCGTGAACCACCGTGCGCCCGAAGAGATAAGAGAGCAACAGGAAGAGTAGCGCCGTGAAGCCGACCAGCAGGCCGAGCACGGGCGGCAGCAGATGCAGGGCGACGAACGCGCCGGGGCCGACGACGACCGCGCCGAGCAGTCCGATGATGGCGACTCGCAACGACGTTAACTGCAAACGTGACGCGGCGCGACTGACAGCGCCCGGCGTCACCGCCGTCAGCGCCAGCGACACGATGAACCAGAAGAGCACGGCGAGGAGTCGCAGGCCCACATAGGCGAGCGACAGATCGGGCGTGAGCACGGAAGCCGGGTTGCGCGCGAGTTCACGTACCTCCTGTTCATAGCCTGCGAACATGATGGTCTTGCTCGCGGGGTCGCGGCCCGGCGCGGTCTTATCGTGGTGATACGCGCCGCCCACGACGAGCACGTCGCCGCCGACGTAAGAGCCGGGACGTTGAATGACCGAGCCGCCGATGGTTCCCACGTCGCCCTCGACGCGCCCGCCCGCCTCGACAATCACGTCGCCGCCGAACGCCATCACGCCCTGCCTGACATCACCACGCACCACGACCGAACGGCTGAGGCCGAACACGTAGTTCGCGTTGCTGCCCTCGACGATCAGTTCGTCGCCGCCGTTCAGGGCAACCGGCGACGGCACGCCCGACGACTGCGCGCGTGCAGCAGCCGCGATGACGACCAGCAACAACAGCACGGAGGCCGCCACCCTTGACGATGCCGCGAGCGTTGAATGGAACTTAAAAATGTGGCTGATGGTAGTCGCGTTCACGTACTTTAAGTGACGAGCGGCCAGCAACCGGCTCTCGTTGAACGTGAAAGTGGCCGGGGCTGACCGCGTATATTTTTCGACGGACGTGGACATTCAGTCGCCGACGCCCGAACGGTGATAACGATTAATCATGCGCAACAGCAGGACGAGCGCGCCCGCGAAAAGTCCCCATTGAAGCAGCCTCGCGGGGAATTGCTCGGCGATCAACTGCCCGCCGACGGCCCGGACG
>JBAVPI010000729.1:0-1916 GCA_049692915.1 Pyrinomonadaceae bacterium | reverse complement strand
TCAAGCCCGTCAATGGGCCAAGCGGGACTCTTGAGAAACCCGAACATGTGATCGAACGAGCGGTTCTCCATCATCAGGACTACGAGGTGCTCGATTTTATTAGCCATCATTCGCTCCATTTCGCATGCGCCACGCTCATGCCTCAATCTCCAAGAGCGCGAACAGTGAACGTTCCCGCGCGTAGCGGGTCATCGTCGCGTTCCAAAATTAGCGTTCCATCCCACGTCGGGGATGGCGCTCGGCTAGCTTCCCCTTGAGTTTTCCGAAGACCGATGCGAGGTCGTTATCGCCGGTCTGTGGTGTTGTGCCTGAGAACCCGATTAAAGATTCTCAGGCACAAAGAGGCGGATCGGTTCAGTCCCGTTCGTCAACTGACAACAGCGAGTCGTTACGCCCGCGACAACAGCGAGGACGCTATTGACCGAACCGCTGCCGGTACTCGCCCGACGTGATGAACGCCTTGACCATCTCGGCTTTGACGAAGTCCCCGTTGAAGGCTTCCAGCTTGTTCAGCCAGAAGAGGTAGCCGGAGAAGTCCACGTCAGGAGCAGCGTCGGGGTCACGTCTGAGATAGCCGAAATACTGCGTGAGCACGAAGGCACGGTTTAATTCCAAACGCCTCACCGAAGCGTTCTCCGCCACCTTTCTAAGCACCTCAGCCCTCAATGCGGCGTCCGCCGGGTTGACCGATAAAGCGCGGATGAGCGCTATCCTCTCGTCTGACGTGAGCACGCCCCCGACGTTGGCATTCAGGGAGTTCACGAAGCTCGTTGCGCTCGTGATGCCGGGGTAACGTGTCTGAAAGTCGGCTCGCCGTGTGAAAGAGAGTGCGAAGGCGTCTTTGTTATTGTTCAACTGCGTCTGCCAGTCGCCCTGCCCGACGATGATATCCCGGCTCACCTCCTGCGTGTCGCGCAGAAACTCGTCGAACCTGACGGGGATGGGCACGGCGGGCGGGGCGATGTTTCCGAAGGCCGCCTTGTGCACACGATAGACGAAGAAGCCTGTCTGCTGGTACTCGATGGAGAGAAAGAACGCGGCGCTGACGTTGACGCGCTTCTGTTGAATACAACTCTGATCGCCGCCGCAGTCAAGGATTATTTTCGTCCAGAACTCCATCCCCGCGGGGTCGGCTTGCCGGTTGAGAAAGTCATGGTAATGCTGCCCGACAAAGATGTCCGGCACATCTATCGCGTTAGTGTCCGGCTCGGAAGCATCGTCTGTGATCTCCAGAACGGCTGTGCTCTGAGCGCCGAGATTTGCGCCCGTCGCATTGCTCAGATTAATCGAGGCTGTCTCCGTGCCTTCGACGAACGAGTCCTCGGTGATGAGGATAGGAAAGCTCTGCTGTATCTGGCCGGGTGCGAAGTGGAGTCGGCCCGTCGCGGTGGTGAAATCCGACCGGTCAGACGCCGTGCCGTTGTCGGTCGAATAATCAACCGTCGCCGCGCCGGAAGTGTCACCGGAGCGTGTCACGGAGACGGTGACAAAGGTGGCATCTTCCGCGACGCTGTAGCTGGCGGCGTTGAACTGGAGAGTCGGCGTCTGCGTCACCAGAAGGTTCAGGATGGCGCTGTTGAAGACGGTCGAATCGTCCGTCCTTGTGGCCGTTATCGTGACTGCCACACTCGTCCCTTCAGGCGTATCTTCAGGCACACTCAGGTTAAACTGAACCGTGCCAGAAGCGCCCCCTGCCAAACTCAAGGTGCTCGGATTGACACCCGAAACAAAGCCCAAGCTGCTGATAACATTAATTCTGAACGCGGCAGTCCCGCCCAGATTCCTGACGTTGAAGCTGAAAGCGGTAGTTCTCCCGGCCTGTATAACGTCGCCTGTCCCGGCGTTGATTTCTACTCCCACGACCTGTGCACGATAGACCGTCGGGAACGTCCGTTGATACGGAAAACCGCCTGAGT
>JBAVPI010000728.1:0-1657 GCA_049692915.1 Pyrinomonadaceae bacterium | reverse complement strand
TTTACGAAAAAGGTTCTTAATGCCCCGCCGCTTGCGGCGGGGATGGATGAACCATCTTGCGCGGGGGTTCGATGCCCGCGCGCAAGATAGCTGAGGTTGATAGAATGCGCGCATGGTCTTTAGGAGAACCGCACACGCCGCCTACGACACAGCCTATCACTTGGTCTGGTCGCCGAAGTACCGCAAGCGCATCCTCGTGGGTGCGCTGCACACGAGAGTCGAACAGATGTTCAAAGAGATTAGCGAACAGTACGACATCACGATAGACGAGATGGAGGTCAGCCCCGACCATGTGCATCTGTTCTGCTCGTTCCCACCACGCTACTCCATCGCGCAGGTGGTGACGAGGTTCAAGAGTCTGAGTGCGCGTGCCGTGTTCCGCGAGTTTCCACAGGTCAAGCGGCAACTGTGGGGCGGAGAATTCTGGGAAGACGGATACTTCGCCAGAACGGTGGGCGACAAAGTGACGGCAGAAGTGATTCGCAAATACATTCAACGTCACAAGGAAGCCCCCGATTCGCAATTAGGCTTGTTCGAGTAAACCATTCGAAAGCCCCACCGCTTGCGGTGGGGTACTTTTACTTTTCCCTTCCGGCTTTTTAATTTTGTCTTATGAAGATCGTTCCCATCTCGCTGCCAACGCCGTTCTACATCGGGCCGGTCAACGTCTATCTCATCGCCGAAGACCCTGTGACTTTGATTGACACGGGGCCGAAGACGAAGGAGACGCTGGAAGCTTTGAAGGAAGGCTTGCGGCGCGCACGCTTTCGCGTCTCGGACATTCGCCGCATCGTGTTGACGCACGCGCACGAAGATCACTGCGGGCTGGCGAAGAGTTTGCGCGACGAGGCGAAGGACGCTGAGGTGTTGGTGCACGGGTGGGAGACGGGCCACCGCGCGGGCCGACTCGAATACGAGGAGCATCGAAATCTGCTTGAGCGCGCGGGCGTGCCTGCGGACGAAGTGAAGGCGATGCGCGGGGTGTATGAGGGCGTGCGGCAGTACGCCGATGCGCTCGAAGATAACGAGCACGGCGAGTTGGTTGACGACGACGAACTGCATTTCGCGCACGGCAGCCTGCGCGTCGTGCACACGCCGGGACACACGCCCGGCTCATGCTCTTTCCTGCGCGAGGCCGACCGCACGATCATCGCGGGCGACTGCGTGCTCAAACGCATCACGCCGAACCCCGTGTTGTCGCCCGACCCGGTTGACCCCACGCGCCGCTTCCACTCGCTCGCCGAATATCTCGTCAGCCTCGCGCGACTCCGCTCGCTGCATCCGACGCTCGTCCACGGCGGCCACGGCGATGTCGTCCACGATTACGAAGAGCTTTTTCATCGCTATCTGCGCTCCATCAACGAGCGACAGGCCGAAGTCATACGCCTGCTGCCAGCGTCGGGCGCGACCGCTTGGGACGTGGCGCGCGAACTCTTCCCCGGCGTTGACGACGTGCATCGCTTCCTCGCCGTCAGCGAGACGGTCGCGCATCTCGACCTCGCGCACACGGAAAATAAGATCGCGGTCGAGTTGAGCGACGGGCGTGAGGTTTACCGAAAAACAGGCGGTTAATCTTGCGTGTACGGGGCGACGCGCAATGCGTAGTCTTGATAGGCGCGTCGGAAAAATGAAGCGGGGCGTCGGGCCGTGTGTGAAC
>JBAVPI010000727.1:0-4573 GCA_049692915.1 Pyrinomonadaceae bacterium | reverse complement strand
TCCGCGTCAACGTCCGCGGGCGGACGCGTCGCCGCCTGAGCGGGCTTTTCCGCAGGCGCAGGCTGCCGCGCGGGTGCAGGGGGCGCTGCGTTAGTCGCGGAAGGCGCTGCATTGGTTGTGGAGGGCGCTGCATTGGTCGCGGGGGCCGCGTTCTGCCTGCGCGCGGCCTTCTCCATCTCTTCGCGGCTGGCGATGCCGCGCTTGACTTCAAAGCCGAGCAGGGCGAGTGCGCGCCCGACGGCTGAAGTCTCGCAGACCTCTACATAAGAACTCGCCTGCGGGCCGCCGCTCGACTTGTATTCGTAGGCGTGGCCGGTCGCGGCCGGCATCTCGTCTCCGGCTTCGCGGTAAGCCTCCGCACGCATCAGGACGAATCCCGTCTCCGCGTTGTGCTCGATAATCGCGGTCAGCAATTTGCCGTTAGGGTATTTGGCGTGGAACTTTTCTACCCTTTCGTTGACCGTAACGTACTCGTCGGGGTTGAAGCGCATCTATATATTTCGACCTTTCAGGGTTAATGTTCCGGGGCACTGTAACAGAAATTCCGCCCTCGAAAAACAGTAAATTGTGAGGCCGCGGCGAAGTCCACCCGACTCCGCTTGACAGAGTGCGAGGCCGTCCGTATAGTCTCACGTTTGGACTGACAGTCCATATCCCTAGAGCAACGTCCAGTAGGTTCTGCCGGTGTGGAGGCGTTGCCCGGCTGCGTATCGTAAGGTACGTGGTCGTTTGACAGTTATTGTGGCGTAAAGGCCCGCGCCCCGCTGCTTTCTTCGGAAAGCGCCGGTCTCGCGCCGGGCACGCGGACAGGGAAGCCTGAAATCTTAACGTTTCGGCTCTCCCGGCTCGGCTCTAAATATGCGACGCCACAGAAAAGTTCGGCTTTGGGGAAGCCACGATCCGCACCGATAGTTAAGCCAGAACATCCCTACTTAATTTTTCGAGACAAAGCAGAGCGTGCCGCTCTTGCGCTGACTGCCGGACGCCAAATGTTCCGGTAAGAGGCAGGATAGGCAGCCATTTGCGCTTTAAAAGGCCCCGGGGCCGCAAACGAAGCGAAAAGGATAAGAGAGCAGTGCCGACCATCAACCAACTCGTTCGCAAGGGTCGTCAGGACGTGAAGTATAAGACGGCCAGCCCGGCGCTCCAGTCGTCGCCGCAGCGTCGCGGGGTCTGTACGCGCGTCTATACGCAGACGCCCAAGAAGCCGAACTCCGCGCTCCGCAAAGTCGCACGCGTGCGCCTGACCAACGGCATCGAGGTCACGACCTACATTCCCGGCGTCGGCCACAATTTGCAGGAGCACTCGATTGTGCTCATCCGTGGCGGGCGTGTGAAAGACCTGCCCGGCGTGCGTTACCACGTCATACGCGGCACGCTCGACGCGGTGGGCGTCGCCGACCGCAAGCAGGGGCGCTCGAAGTACGGCGCGAAGCGGCCTAAGACCGGCGCGGCAGCCGCGGCGACCAAAGGCAAGAAGTAAACAGCAGATGTCGGAGATTAAGGGTCGGATGCCGGTAAAATAGACCGACGCCAACCTCCAACCTCCAGCTCTAACCTCTAAAAATTATGCCAAGAAGAAGAGTAACTGCCAGACGTGACGTGTTGCCCGACCCGGTTTACGGCATTCCTTTGGTGACGAAGTTCATCAACGGCCTGATGTGGGACGGCAAGAAATCCATAGCCGAGGGCATCTTCTATCGTGCGCTCGACAGGATCGGCGAGCGCGCAGGCGAAGACCCGATCAAGCTGTTCAAGAAGGCGATTGAGAACGTGCGCCCGACCGTCGAGGTCAAGTCGCGACGCGTCGGCGGCTCGACGTATCAGGTGCCGATTGAGGTCGCGCAGGAGCGTCGCGGTTCGCTCGCCATTCGCTGGATCGTCGGCGCGGCCCGCGCACGCGGCGAAAAGACGATGATGGATCGCCTCGCCGGTGAACTTCTCGACGCCTCGAACAATCGCGGCAACGCCGTCAAGAAGAAGGAAGACACGCACCGCATGGCCGACGCCAACAAGGCATTCGCGCATTATAAGTGGTAGGAAAAACCGTAAATGGTAAATGGTAAGTCGTGAATAGATGAAAGCGTCTCCACGATTTACGATTTGCGATTCACGATTTACGAGTTTTAGTTATGGCAAAGCAAGACCTCAATAAATTCCGTAACATCGGCATCATGGCCCACATTGACGCCGGGAAGACGACGACCACCGAACGCGTGCTCTATTACACGGGCGTCTCGCACAAAATCGGCGAGGTGCACGAGGGCACGGCGACGATGGACTGGATGGAGCAGGAGCAGGAGCGCGGCATCACGATTACGAGCGCCGCGACCACCTGTTTCTGGACACGCAGCGGCACCGAGTACCGCATCAACATCATTGACACGCCCGGCCACGTGGATTTCACGATGGAAGTCGAACGCTCCCTGCGCGTCCTCGACGGAGCGGTCGCAGTGTTCGACGGCGTCGCCGGTGTCGAGCCGCAATCGGAGACGGTCTGGCGTCAGGCCGATAAGTACGGCGTCCCGCGCATCTGTTTCATCAACAAACTCGACCGCGCCGGTGCAAGCTTTCAGCGTTCCTTCGATTCCATCATCACGCGTCTCGGCGCGAACCCCGTCGCGATTCAGATTCCCATCGGCCACGAAGATCAATTCAAGGGCGTGGTTGACATCATCGCGATGAAGGCGCTCGTCTGGAAAGACGAGGCGAAGGGTTCCGAGTACGACACGCTTGAGATTCCTGCTGAACTCAGGGAAGAGGCCGAGGCCGCGCGCCGCAAGCTGCTCGAAGCCGTCGCCGACGCCGACGAGTCGCTGATGGAGAAGTATCTCGAAGACGAGGGCGCAACCATCACCGAGGCGGAGATTCGCGCCGCGCTTCGCAAGGGCACGCTGGCCTTGAAACTCGTCCCCGTCGTCACCGGCTCCGCCTTCAAGAACAAAGGCGTGCAGACTCTGCTCGACGCGGTCGTGGACTATCTGCCCTCGCCTCTCGACATTCCGCCGGTCACGGGAATTGACCCGAAGACGGGCGAAGAAGAGTCGCGTCCGCCTGAGGCCGACGCCCCGTTCAGCGGTCTCGTCTTCAAGATCATGGCCGACAAGCATCTCGGCCAACTATCGTTCGTCCGCATCTACAGCGGCACGGTCAGGAAAGGCTCATACGCCTACAACTCGGTCAAAGGATCGAAAGAGCGCGTGGGCCGTCTGCTGCTCATGCACGCCAACGACCGCGAGGACATTGACGAGGCGAGCGCGGGCGAGATTATCGCCATCGGCGGCATGAAGCAGGTCACGACCGGCGACACCGTCTGCGACGAGAACAAGCCGGTCATCCTCGAAGCGATGGATTTTCCCGCGCCCGTCATCCGCGTCGCCGTCGAACCGAAGACGCGCGCCGATCAGGACAAACTAGGCACGGCCCTCCAACGTCTCGCGCAGGAAGACCCCTCGTTCAACGTCTCGACCGACATCGAGACCGGCCAGACCATCATCGCCGGTATGGGCGAACTCCATCTGGAGATTATCGTTGACCGCATGAAGCGCGAGTTCGGCGTCGAAGCCAACGTCGGCAAGCCGCAGGTCGCCTATCGCGAGACGATCACGCGTCCCGCTCCCGGCAAGGAAGTTTACAAACGTCAGACGGGCGGTCGCGGGCAGTTCGGCCACGTCGAAATCAAGATCGAGCCGGCTCCGGGCGAGGGCTTCGTCTTCGAGAACAAGATCACAGGCGGCGTTATCCCGCGCGAGTTCATCAAGCCGACCGAAGAGGGCATCCGCGATGCGCTGGCGCGCGGCATCCTCGCCGGTTACGAACTCGTGGACATCAAGGTGCAACTCGTCTTCGGTTCATATCACGAGGTTGACTCCGACGAGCGCTCGTTCCATATCGCCGGCTCGCTCGCGTTTCAGGACGCGGTGAAAAAGGCTGCGCCCGTCCTGTTAGAGCCGATCATGCGCGTCGAAGTCGTGACGCCGGAAGAGTACATGGGGCCGGTCAACGGCGACTTGAATCGTCGTCGCGGCCAGATCGAGAAGATGGAGCCGCGACCGGGCGGCGCGCAGGTCGTGACGGCCTTCGTGCCCCTCTCCGAGATGTTCGGCTATACCACCGACCTCCGCTCGGCGACGCAGGGACGCGCCACCTCGACGATGCACTTCGAGCGTTACGATCAGGCTCCGAAAAACGTCGCCGAAGAGATCATCGCGAAGGTACAGGGAGTCGCGAAATAATTTTTGAATAACAAGGTGGGTCGCCTCTCTCGCTGACAAACAGGTACGGGCGACCCTGACGAAAACAGACTGACAACACTTTGTAGGAGCGAGAGAGTAAACCATGAGCAAGGAAAAATTTGACCGGTCGAAGCCGCACGTCAACATCGGCACCATCGGGCACGTCGATCACGGCAAGACGACCTTGACGGCCGCCATCACGAAGGTGCTCGCCAAGCACAATCCGAAGATCACCGTCAGGGCGTTTGACTCCATTGACAACGCGCCGGAGGAGAAGGCACGAGGCATCACCATTGCCACCGCTCACGTCGAATACGAGACGGCCAATCGCCACTACG
>JBAVPI010000726.1:0-3318 GCA_049692915.1 Pyrinomonadaceae bacterium | reverse complement strand
GTGTGTCGGCGTCGAGCGTCAGCGTCGGCGGGCGCTGCGGCGTCGGGGCAGGCGCGGCTGCCTTCCTGTTCTTCTGCGAAGAGGCCTGCGGCGCGGTATAGACGAAACTGGCGACGGCCAGCAGCAGCAAGCCCGCGATGACGGCGGGGCGCTTTCTTGGAAGCATGTCTCACTCCTTAAGTTTTTTCAACGATGACCGGCGCACAGGTTAAACTAAATCCGCGCCCGCCTCAATGATTAAATTACCGGGCAGACTCGCCCGGTCTTCCTCTGCGTGCGAGTTTACGCCTTCGCCGCCCGCGACGTTCGCCGCCCGTACATTGCCCGCGCGCCACCTTCTCGCCTTCGCCGCGCCGAGCGCCAATCCGGTTCCCAACAACATAATCACCAGCGGTTCGTTCAGCATGACCCTCTTGTTACCTTCCCTCTTGTTCGCTCCCCACGGACTCCAAACTTCCTAAATCACCGGAGGCTTGGGGTCTAGACGTTAAAGACAAACGATTAATCGAGCCGCTTTTCCAACCGTCGCTCACAATTCGGCGGACGCGGCCCTCCATCTCTTACCTTAACAGGTGTCGGGCCTTGAGCGAGACGCCGCCCGACTTGATTCGCGCGTTTGGCCGTGCTTGTCGTGTGATAAGATTCGTCCAAAGTACGAACCGGGGAATTAACCTGAAAAGTAAACCTCTTGGTGCAGCCCTTCGAGTTCCCTCGCTGGCGTGTGCCGCAACAAGGTCGGTCGAACATCTCATCAAATTCGCAGGAGTCGAGAATGAAACGTACCCTATTTCTTTGCGCGGTGATGGCCGCGGGCGCAGTCAACTGTTTCGCGCAGGCCAGCGGCAACATCGGTTATTCACAGTCGGGCGGCAACGCGCGGGCCGAGTTGAACGAGCGCAACAAGCGCACGATGACACCGGCGGAAGCGCCGCCCACCGCGACCACGATGTTCGTCGAAGCGAGCGTGCTGGTGAATGTCCGCGCGGACGAACACGTCGCGGTCTTCGCCGTCTCGCAGGAAGGCTTGACCGTCGCCGAGTGCAATCAGAAGATGGACGCGACGGTCGGTAAATTCTCCGACGAGTTGAAGAATCTTGGCATCGGCGCGGCTGATGTTTTCGTTGACTTCGCGGCGCAAAATAAAATTTACGCATACGAGTTGGCCGGTGATGTCGCCAGAGAGAAACTCGTCGGCTTCGAGTTGAAGAAGAACGTCGCCGTCCATTACGTGGATAATGCCCTGCTCGATAAATTGGTCATCGCGGCGTCGCGGTCGAACATTTTCGATCTCGTCAAAGTTGACTATCTCGTCAAAGACACCGCCGCCGTGCAGAACCGTTTGATGGAGGAGGCCGCGAAGGTCATCAAGGCGAAGGCCGCGAGGTACGAACGGCTTCTCGGCGTCAAACTCCTGCCGCCCGCACAGGTTTACGCCGAACGGCCCGGCATCTATTTCCCCACCGAGTTATACGATTCCTACACGGCTTACGAGTCGGAGGGCATCGGCAACCGCTACGACAGGGACAAGTACACCATCCAGAACGCGCGCAAGAGCCGCACCTTTTTCTTCAACGCGCTCAACGCCGACGGCTTCGACTACGTTGCTAATCCGGTCGTCATCGAACCCGTCGTGCAATTCACGCTCTATCTGAAAGTGAAGTACGAGATCGAGCAGACGGCGAGCAAGTAACGCGCGGACGATTCGGCGTGCGGCAAGCATGACAACAGAAAAGGCTCACGTCTCGCGAGACGTGAGCCTTCTGACTTGGACAAGTTGGAGCGGCCCAATGGAGAGAAGCAGGCGCGACGGGCGAGAGATTGCGCGTCGCGCCCTCTTCTTTATTGCGCGCCTGCTTCTTTATTGATTGCCGCCGGAGACGGCTGATTCAAAGCGCACGCTGCCGTTGACGCCGTTGAGATTGATGGGCGCTCCGCCCGTGCCGATGCGCGCGCGTATGTTCGAGCGATTCTCGCGCTCCTGCGACGTAACGTTCGGCACGTTGAAAGTGGCGCTGCCGTTAAGACCTTTGATGTTCACGTCGGCGTTCAACCCGTCTCTCAGACGAACCTCGACGCCGCCGTTGATGCCGCCCACCTCGACCCCTTGCGCGCCGAGTTGGGAGACCGCGACTTTCACGCTGCCGTTGACGCCGTTGACCTGCGAGTGGCCCGCCGACTGCGCCACTTCGACGCGACCGTTAACGCCGCCCACTTCCACGCCGCCGTCAACTTCGCCGACCGTGACCGACCCGTTGACACCCCTCGTCGTCAGTTCGACCTTGCGCGGGAGGACGAGCGTCACCTGCTGACGGACGGAGCCGTGCCCGCGCAGCCAGCCCCAGAAACTCCGGTGGCCGCCTTCGCTGCGGATGACGAGGCTCGTCGGCG
Organism: Pyrinomonadaceae bacterium; assembly: GCA_049692915.1. Taxonomy (GTDB): domain Bacteria; phylum Acidobacteriota; class Blastocatellia; order Pyrinomonadales; family Pyrinomonadaceae; genus JAIVJG01. The sequence continues at coordinate 930 of JBAVPI010000726.1, read as the reverse complement.
TGTGTTCGATGACGAGTCGCTGGTTGTCGAGATCGTCCTGACTGCCCGCGGTGCGGACGATGTGCACGTCAGCCGTGTCCGTCTCGGCGGTTGTGATTTCTACGGGGCCGTTGATGCCACGCACTTCGACCTGCGCGCCCGGTTCGAGTTTGAAATTCTGGCGCGTGTCTTCGCGCCCGCCGCCGAGGGCGTTAATCGCGTGGTTGCTCCATGCAACGCGCCGCCCGACGAAAGCCGCCGCTATCACCAGCAGAATGACGATGAAGATTCGTAATTTCATTGCTTATTCCTCCGCGCTTGCGGCCCGCCGCTTGAGTTGAATTGAAACCGTGTGTTATTCGCCCGACCTGTACAGAAGAGAACGAAGAGGTTGACGGCAAGGTTCAGATTTTTATTGCGCACGCTTCAACCTGCCGCCGACAACGCGCGCGCGATCTCCGACGCCACGCGCGCGTTGTTTTGGAGCAGCGCGATGTTGGCCCTGAGCGTCGCACCTTCGGAACGCGTGCTCATGCGCGAGAGCAGGAAGGGCGTCAGTTCGCGTCCGCCGATGTGCAAACGTTCGGCTTCCCCAAGTGCTTCGTCGAGCGTCTCTCGCATCAAGTCTTCCCCGACTTCAAACTCCGACGGCACGGGCACGACGACGAGCAGCGCACTTTCGATACCGAGCGCGTCGCGCGCGCGTGCGAGTTCCGCGACCTCTGAGGGCGTGTCGGCGCGCGCGTCAATTGAAAGACCGCTGCGGCGTGTGTAGAAGGCGGGCATCTCGTCGCATTCATAACCGACGACGGTGACGCCGTGCGTCTCCAGCCACTCACGCGTCGCAGGCAGATCAAGCACGATTTTCGCGCCTGAGCAGACGACGCTCATCGGCGTGCGCGCGAGTTCCGGCAAATCCGCCGACACGTCCGGCAGCGCCCCCCTGTGGAC
>JBAVPI010000725.1:0-3134 GCA_049692915.1 Pyrinomonadaceae bacterium | reverse complement strand
CACGCACGGCCCCGTCATCGCGGACGGTTCGGTGCTGGCCGGACTGCGCGGTTCGACCTTCACCACTGGAGCCAACGGCAAGCGCGACATCACTCGCGGCGGCACCGAGTTTACCTTCGGCAGTTGCGGCAGCGTCACCGCAATTACGTGCAACGGCGCGGCGACACCTACGCCAACTCCGACACCGACACCAACTCCGACACCTACGCCTACTCCAACACCAACACCGACACCAATACCAACTCCGACACCGATACCGACGCCAACACCGATACCAACTCCGACACCGATACCTACGCCAACACCAACACCTACTCCTATTCCTACGCTAACACCTACTCCGACGCCTACACCAGCACCGGTGCCGACTTCGACCTTCCAGTTCAGCGCGCCGACTTACGCGGTGCAGGAAGACACTACGTTCGTCAGGATCACCGTGACGCGCGAGGGGGTGACAACGGCGCGCGCCACCGTCGATTACACCAGCAACGACGCTACCGCCAAACAGAAGGGCGACTACATCTACGCCATTGGACGCCTAATCTTCGAGCCGGGCGAGACGCAGAAGACGTTCGACGTGCTCATCAACGAGGACGCTTACACGGAAGGGCCGGAGCGCGCGCCGCTCATCTTGAGTAACCCGACGGGGGGCGGCACCACGCTCGGCGCTCCCGCTACGGCAGAGGTCGTCATCTCGGATGACGTGCCGGAGTCCGCGGGCAATCCCGTTGACGACCCGCGCGACTTCGCCGCCCAGCACTACCATGACTTCCTCAATCGAGATGCCGTCGGCAGCGACGACGCGGCGGGCCTCGACTTCTGGACGAATCAGACGGCTTCCTGCGGCACCGATGCCGGTTGCCTCGACCAGAAGCGCGTCAACGTCTCGGCGGCCTTCTTTCTCTCCATCGAGTTTCAGCAGACGGGCTATTTCGTGATCCGCGCGCACAAGGCCGCCTTCGGCAGCGCGTCGAGCACGCCGCGCTACGCGGTCTTCCTGCGCGACCAGAGAGAAATCAGCAAGGGGGTCGCAATCGGGCAACCGGGCGCGGACGCGCGACTTGAGCAGAACCGGCAGAATTATCTGTCCGAGTTTGTCTCAAGGCCCGAATTCCTGATGAGTTTCCCGCAGGGCACGCCCGCCGCCGCCTACGTCGATGCGCTGTTCACGAACTCAGGCGTCACGCCGTCGGCACAGGAGCGTCAGGCAGCGCTCAACGCCTACGGCAGCGGCGACAACGCCGGACGCGCCGCCGCCCTGCGCAGCGTCGCCGAAAGCAACTCCGTTTACCAGAAGCAGTACAACCCGGCCTTCGTCCTGATGCAGTACTACGGCTACCTACGCCGCAACCCTGACGACGCGCCGGACAACAATTTTTCCGGGTATGATTTCTGGCTGAACAAACTTAACCAGTTCAGCCAGCCCGGTGAAGACGTGCGAGACGAACGCGTGGCGCTGGCGCGCGTCAAACGTGCCGAGATGGTCAAAGCCTTCATCATCTCCGGCGAGTACCGCGAGCGCTTCGCCGGCAGCCCGACCGGCAATCAGCAGGGGGTCGAGACTGTCACCGCCGCGGCGGACGCCGGGCGCAGGTGGAGAAATGAACTAGCCGCGTCCCTGCGTTTCCTCTTCAGTCCGCCGGGCGGCGGCGATCTCTGATTAGCTTTGAACTTCAACCTGAGAGCGGTGTCTCCATCCCGGCGACGGGGCGGGGGCACCGCTCTCACGATTTGGCGCGGTGCGAAAATATTCGGATCGCCTAAATTAAACGGGCACATCAGTAAACATTTTTCAGTTAAAGTTTAGGTTTGACAGCCCCGCACAGACCAACATATAGTGTGCCTCTCCCACAGGGTGCTCTAGGGACTGTGCTTTGGAAGCGCGAACGCCCGCAAGCTAAACCCCCAATCTGGAAATGAAACGCAAGCATGTTTAAGCTTCAACGTTTAGAAATCACCGGCTTCAAATCTTTCGCCGATTACACGGAACTCGTCTTCACCGGCAGCGGCATTACGGCCATCGTCGGCCCTAACGGCTGCGGCAAGTCGAACGTCTCCGACGCCATCGCGTGGGTGCTCGGCGAGCAGCGCGCTAAAACTCTGCGCGGCGGCGAGATGAAGGATGTCATCTTCCAAGGGTCGCGCAATCGCCAACCGAGCGGCATGGCCGAAGTCGTGCTGCACATGGTGCGCGATGAGACGAGCGAAGAAGAGCCGGACATCGAAGACATAGACTCCACCCTCGAAGAACTCGACGAGCAGTCCGAGGCGATAGAAGAGAAACTCTCTCCCGAAGGGGTCAGCGCGGCAGACTCCCCGCAGCCCGGCGGCGTAGAAGTTGACGCGGAAGCTCAACTGTTGTCTGCCACCGACACTCCAGCCGCGCAAGTTCCCGCAGACGCTTCGAGTGCTTCGATTCCTGACGAAGGGTTGCCGGTTGAGGTAGCCGGTGACGAGGGCGAGTTGTTGCTCGCGGAGACGAGCGAAACCGGACAGGCGCTCGAAGTGGTGCAACCCAAAACGAGCGTCGCGCGCAAGCGTCACTGGCGTCCGCGCCGCATGGCGCTAGGGTTCGCGCCCGGCGAAACAGTCGCCGTGACGCGCCGCCTCTACCGTTCGGGCGAGAGCGAATACTTATTGAACGGGCGCGTCTGCCGTCTGCGCGACATTCAAGACCTCTTTTCCGGGACGGGGCTGTCGGGCGCGCACTACGCGATCATCGAGCAGGGACGCATCGGGCAAATTCTTTCGGCGAAACCGATGGATCGCCGCACGCTCATTGAAGAGGCGGCGGGAATCACGAAGTTCCGCGTCCGCCAGCGCGCGGCAGAGGCGCGACTCGATGGCGCGCGCACGAATCTCCACCGCGTCTCCGACATCATCTCCGAAATCGAAAAGCAGGTGAACAGCCTGCGCCGTCAGGCCGCGAAAGCACGGCGCTATCGTCAGTTGCGCGATGAGTTGCGCGAGCTTTTGCGCAGAGTCTATGCGGCGGACGAGCGCGCCCTGATCGCCGCGTTAGATGAACTGCGGACACGGCTGGCGACGGCCAACGAAGAGGCGGACGCACTGGCCGAAGAGCTTGAGTCGCGCGAAGAGTCCGCGCGCGGGGCGACGAATGAGGCGCGACGGCG
>JBAVPI010000724.1:0-1839 GCA_049692915.1 Pyrinomonadaceae bacterium | reverse complement strand
CTCATACCCACTCTCTCGACGGGCCTTCATGCTGGAGGATGCGGGAGCATGCCTGCTCGTCACCGATGACGGCGGACATGATATGGGCGACGATGTAAGCCATGCTCTGACCGATGATGAGAGCAATGGTGGTCGTGATGTGAGCGATGATGCGGGCCATGATGGTGACGCCGCCACCCTTTTGCCCACAGGCTGCACTCTCCTCTACCTGCGCCGTGACTCCCTCCTTATCTCATCTCGCCCCTCTCTCCCTCTCTCCTCATCCGCCGTCTCTCCCATGCAGCCCGCCTACATCAACTACACCTCCGGCTCTACAGGCACTCCCAAAGGCATCGTCATCCCTCATCGCGCCGTCTCTCGCCTCGTCCTTGGCTCTAACTATCTCCAACTGACCGAGAGTGACTGCGTCGCCCAAGCCTCGAACGCTTCCTTCGATGCACTCACCTTCGAGGTCTGGGGTGCGCTGCTGTCCGGCGCTCGTCTCTCCGGCGTCTCAACCGATGTCGTGCTGTCTCCCATGCGCTACGCGAGGTGGATCAGCGAGGCTGGCGTGACGGCGCTGTTTCTCACGACAGCGCTCTTCAACGAGGTAGCGCGCAGTGCGCCGTGGGCTTTTACGGGAGTAGAAGCGGTGCTCTTCGGAGGGCAGGCGGCAGATGCCGTGTGCGTGCGATTGATAATGGAGGAGCGGGAGAGGAGCGGATGGCCGAAGCGGTTATTGCACGTCTATGGGCCGACAGAGAGCACGACGTTCACGACATGGCAGGAAGTGGAGGAAGTAAGAGCGGAAGCGCGGAGTGTGGCTATCGGAGGGGCTATCGGGAACACGCGGGTGTACGTGATGGACGGGGTGGGTCGGATGGTGGGAGTGGGAGTGGTGGGAGAGATGTACATCGGAGGAGAGGGGTTGGCGCAAGGGTACGTAGGGAGAGCGGAGCAGACGGCGGAGCGGTTCGTGCCGGACGGTGTGAGCGGTGTAGGGGAAGAGAGTGGAGAGAGTGGAAGAGAGGCCGAGGCAGGGAGAGAGCGAGGGGCACGGTTGTACCGGACGGGAGATTTAGTGAGGTGGAATGGTAAGGGAGAGTTGTAATATGTGGGACGGATGGACGATCAGGTGAAGGTGCGAGGCTATCGCATTGAGCCGGGAGAGATAGCGGCGGTGCTGCGAGAGCACGGGGCGGTGAGGGATGCAGTAGTGGTGGCGGTCGAAGATGAGGGCAGTGGAGGGAAGCGGTTGGTGGGGTACGTGGTGTGGGGAGGAGAGGAAGGCAAAGCGGGCAGAGAGTTACGCGAGTATGTGAAGGAGCGGTTGCCGGACTACATGGTACCCTCGGTAATAGCAGTGCTTGATGAGTTGCCGCTGAACGAGAACGGAAAGGTTGACCGGAAGCGATTGCCTGCACCTGAGAGCGTCGTGGGGAAGGATGATGATTTCGTTACTGCGCGCACGCCCGAAGAGGAACTCCTCTGCCTCATCTTCGCGCATGTGCTGAACGCATCACGGGTCGGGGTTCACGACAGCTTCTTCGATCTGGGCGGACACTCGCTGCTGGCGACGCAGGTGGTGAGCAGAATCCGCGAGGTGTTCGAGGTGGAACTGCCGTTGCGACAACTCTTCGAGACGCCGACGGTGGCCGACCTTGCCTCTTTCGTCAGTCAAGCCCGCCGCTCCGGCTTCGGCCTCGATGCCCCTCCTATCCTCCCGCTCCCTCGCTCCGAGCGCCTGCCTCTCTCCTTCGCCCAGCAGCGCCTCTGGTTCGTCGATCAACTCCTCCCAGATAAACCCATCTACATCATCCCCGTCGCCCTCGCCCTCGACGGCTCTCTCAACCTCCCCGC